>DASYUP010000566.1:0-3227 GCA_036001185.1 Thermoanaerobaculia bacterium | reverse complement strand
GCGATGGGCGGCGGGTCGCGTCCCGACGGAATCCCGAGGTCTCGTTGAGGCTTGCGCGAGGGATCAGGCGGCGGCGCGGCGGCGCAGCCAGTGGGCGAGGAAGCGGTTGGGGACGAAGAGGCGGCCGTCCGGACCGGCGTGGAGGAGCCCGAGCGCGAGCAGACGCCGCGGCGCCGACCCGTCCGTGCTGGCGGGATCAGCGCCCTGGCAGCTGGCGCACGCCACCGCCCGCAAAAATTTTCCCTCGTCGCCGCTCAGGAGGCCCAGGTCGACGGCGAAGAGGTGCTCGAGGGTGGCGTCGGCGGCCACCTGGCGGCAGGCCTCCTGCTCGTTGCCAAGCTCGAGGCAGCGCCTGCCCACGAGCTGCAGCAGCATCGGATGGTTGCCGCACTGCTGGCGGATCGCTTCCACGGTGAGCTCATGGAAGGGAGGTCGGGCACCGGCCGGGAGCTGCTCCTGGCGCAGCAGCCGGCCCGCCTCCTCGTGGGTGAGGACGCCGAGATGGAACGGCGCGCCGAGCGTCGCGGTGAGCGGGCCCCCCTCGCCGGCGGCGGCCGCGCGCGCAGAGGCGCGCGGCGAGCAGGTGAGGATCACGGCGGTCGCCGGCGAGGAGAGCAGCACCCTCCCCAGCTCCCCCACGACCTGCGGGCAGGCCTCCGCCAGGCGCACCAGCTCGTCGGCCTCGTCGCAGAGCAGCAGCAGCCGCAAGCCTCGTTGCTCGAGGGCCCGCAGCAGCCGGCCGACCGCGCCCACCAGGCTGCCATTCTCGACCTCCGCGAGGGCGATGCCGTGGCGGGCGAGCTGCTCCTCGGCGTCGACCAGCGCGTCGGTGAAACCGAGCGCCAGCTCGGCCGCGTCGTCGACCCCCTGCAGGTCCCAGAAGAGCGGCAGGCGGCCATCCTGTCCGGCAAGCAGCTCGAGGTGGCGCAGCAGCGAGGTTTTGCCGATCCGCCGCAGGCCGGCGACCCAGACGCAGCGCGCTTCGCCGCCGGCGAGCAGTCGGGCGAGCTCGGCGGCGCGGCCGTAGAAGCGCTCGCCCCGCACCCACTGGCCGACGACGAAGGGAACGGTGCCGCTCATCCTTCGCCACCTCTGCCGCGCGCCGCCAGCGCTTCGACGTCGGCCAGGGTGAGCGTGCGCCGCCCCTCGTCGTGGAGCCGGTTGACCAGCGCCAGGCAGTGTCGCTGGATCAGATAGGGCCTGCCGGCGCTGATGGCGGTGATGCGTTCCGCCACGCCCGCTTCGACGCGGAAGACGCCGCGGATCGGCCGCAGGACCAGCTCGCGCGCCGAGGCGGCGGCGATGGCATCGACCTCCACCTCCTCGAAGAAGTTGTACCAGGGGCTGGTCTCCTTCTCCCATTCCTTGCGGATCCGCACTCCGGCCACCACCGCCACCAGGCTCTCGGCGAAGCGCTTCATGAACAGGCTGCGCAGTTTCTGATTGACGCGTGGGTCGTAGTGGTTGAGCTCGTCGACCTCGTCGATGAGCAGCACCAGCTTGATGCGCTTGACGCTGCGCTCCTGCAGCGCCCGCAAGAGGTCGTGCAGCTCGCGCACGAGGTCGTGGTGGCTGTAGCCGGCGCGGGTGACGGCGGGCGACCGGCCGGCGTCCCCGACCACCGGTGCCAGCGTCTCGAAGATCTGATCCGCAAGGGTGGCGAAGAACTTCTCCTCCGGCGTCCCCTGGAGGTCGACGTAGACCGGGTAGAACTGGTACTCGCGGTCCTCCATCCGCTCCAGGCGCCGCCGCAGCTGGTGCAGGATCGAGGTCTTGCCGATGCGGCGTTCTCCGTGCAGCAGCAGGCTGTTGGTGTGGATGGTCTGCAGGATGCGCTGCAGCAGCGCTTCGCGGCCGAAGAAGAGCTCCTCGGCGAACACCGGCCCGCCGGCGATGTAGGGGTTGAACCGCCGGCGCAGGCGACGGTGCCGGCGGCGGTTGCGCCAGAGCAGCAGGCCGGCCAGGCCGGTGCCGGGAACGATCAGCGCGAGGGCCTGCAGCGGTGGCCAGCGGAACCACGGCCGCTGGTAGATCACCGCGTATTCGCTGGTCGAGGAGAGGCCGCCGCGGTCGGTGGCGACGACGCGGAACATGGTGGGGCCGGCCGGCAGGGGCGACTGCACCTGGAACTCGGTGACGTAGTAGTCCCCCACCTGCTGGCTGCTGGTGGTGGCCGGCACTGAGCGCCCCGCCGGCCCGCGCACGGCGATAGTGACCGGCGAGCGGTCGATGGCTATGCCGTTGAGGCGCAGCTGCGCCTCCCGCACGCGCTCCGCCAGGGTGCCTCCCTCCTCACGGCGGAGGTCGGCGAAACGGATGGCGGGCGGTATGTTGCCGGCGGCGGGGTCGGACAGCAGCCGCCGGCTGATCTCGCCGTAGGCGCGGCGCACCAGGTCGAGAGCCTGCGGCTGCCCGTGGTCGACGGCGAGCACCAGGTTGGCCGCCGACAGCGCCTCCTCGAAGCGCCGGGCGGCGAGGTGCCCCTGCGCCAGCGCCAGCTGATCGTCGAGGCGGGCGTGCTGTTGCGCCTCGCCCTGCGCCGCCGCGAGGCGAGTGCGCAAGGCGCTCGCCTCGGCATGCTGGGGGTCGAGGGCGAGCACCAGCTCGAGCTGTGCCAGCGCCTCCGGTGCCTTGCCGCCGGCGGCGAAGCGCCGAGCCGCGGCGAGGGCCTCGGCGATGCGCGCGGTGCGGGTGCCGGCCGCGGTCGCCGCGGCGATGGTCTCCTGGGCGCTGGCGAGCAGCCGGCTCGCCTCGGCGTTGGGTCCGGCGGCGAGGACCTGGCGCAGCAGGCTCGCCGCCTGCTCCGGCCGCCCGCCCTCGAGGTGGGCCCGCGCCGCCTGCAGGTCGCGCTCGGCCGCCGCCGCCGCTTCCTTGGCGCGGTCGCGGGTGAGCACCTGCGAGCGCAGGGTCGCCATCAGCTCGCCCGCCTCGCGATCCTCCGGTGCCACCGCCAGCCCGCGACCGAGGGCGTTCATCGCCTCGTCGAGCTTCCTCTGCTGCGCCAGTCCCCGCGCCTCCGCCACGCTCTGGCGCAGGACGTCCGCCATGCGGGGGCCGGCGCCGCCGGCGGCCTGCTGCCGGGCGTCGAGGGCGAGCTGCCGCTGGCGCTGCAGCTCGGCCAGCGCCGCCGCCGAGCCGCGCACCACGCCGAGGCGCTCCTCGGTGTCGAAGGCCTGCAGGGCGGCGTCGTTCTGCCCCAGGTGGTGGTAGGCGATGCCGAGCCGGAG
>DASYUP010000565.1:0-4406 GCA_036001185.1 Thermoanaerobaculia bacterium | reverse complement strand
TAGTAGCCGGCGCGGCCGAAGAGCCGCGCCGAGATCGCCTGGTAGCGCAGCCAGTCGTTGGCCAGCGCATCGAGTGCCGGGTCGGGAGTCTCGATCCGGTGGCTGCCCAGGCGCTCGCGCCAGAGCGCGCCGATGGCGGCGAGGGCATGGTCCATCGCCCTGGTGCTGGCGAAACGGTGAGCGAGCCTCGCCGCCGCCGACGGATCCTCGGCCGTGGCGAGCGCGAAGCCGCCGTCGAAGTGCTCACCGGCGGCCAGCTCGAGCTCGCAGCGAAGGACGGCCACCGGGTCGTGGTGGCGCCCGAAGAGCTGCGGCCAACCAGCGCCGCGCTGCAGCGCGCGCGGGCGCCGCCAGTCGCCGTAGCGACCGAGGAACGCCCCCTTGTCCCCCTCGGCGGCGGCCACCGGCTGCGCGGCGGCGAAAGCGCACCAGTAAGGGAAACTGCGGTTCCAGTGCCCCCAACGAGGCGACGGCAGATCCCACATGTGGCTGCCGGCGACGACCGCCTCGCCGTCGCGTCGCGTTTCCAGAAAGAGCTTCTGGAACTCACGCCGCGGCGCCGGCGCCACGCCGAGGTTCCACTCGAGGTAGCCGACGAGGGCGAGGCGGCGCGGCCGGCCGCTCGTCTCCTCGAGGCGCAGGCGCCAGAGCTCGACCGTCTCCTCGGCGTCGACGGCGAGCGTCCAGGCGACGCGCAGGCCGAGATGCTCGCTGGCGAAGGTGGTGTAGCCGAGGCCGTGACGGCAGACGAAGCGCTCGTAGAGCGGCCAGCACGGCGCCGGCGCCAGCGACCAGACCTCGTCGGCGTCGAGGTCCCACAGGTAGAGGAAGCGTCCCGACGCGTCCCCAGCGAGGTCCTGCTGCCAGCGCACCAACACCGCCAGCTGCGAGTTGTCGATCCACGAGAAGCCGCTGCCGGTCTGCGACACCGCGAGGCCGACCCGCGGGTTGGCGATGACGTTCGCCCACGGTCGCGGTGTCCGCGGGTCGGTGATGACGTACTCCCGTCCGTCGGCGCTGAAGCCACCGTAGCGTCCGCGCCCCCACGGCGCGAGCAGGGCGCCGAGCGACTCCTCGAGCTCGCGATCAGCGTCCATGCGGCTGCTCCCGCTGCGGTGCCACGAAGTCCACGGTCGTGGGTAGCCGCCGCACGACGACGGTGCCGTCGGCGCCCAACGGCGCTGGGCGCCCATCGATGCGCGCGCTCTGACCCGGCGCGCGCGTCGGCGGCACCAGCACGAGCCCGCCTGGCGGCACCGTCACTCCTGCCGCGACGGCGTAGCGGACCCCTTGCTGCCAGCGGCCGAGCGTGTAGCTGAGGCTCCCGCAGGGCGTCGCCAGCTCGCGAACGGCGATGCCCTGCGGCCGCTCCAGCCACTCCGCCGGCACGCCGGCGCCGAGGACCAGCGCGTGGTCCTCCGGCCGCTCGAAGGCGAAGAGGTCGAGCAACGAGCGGATGAAGTCCGACCCCACCCAGCCGTGCGGCAGGTCGCCGACGAAGTTGATCTTGCGGTAGTCGCGATGGAGCGCCTCCGGCCAGCCGTTCCACTGCGGCGGCCGCTGGTCGCGCAGGTAGTTAGCGAGCAGCTCGTGGGCGCGCTCCCGCCAGCGCGGGTCGCCGACGCCCAGCCGTACGAAGGTGCCGACGTGGCGGACCTCGTAGGGCGTGTACCCGTCCCACCCGGCGGTGCTGTCGCGGCGCGCCACCAGCTGCCGCCAGAAGCGCTCGAAGGTGGACTCGACGAGCGGCCGCGGCAGGTAGCCGAGCAGCCCCCCGGGGTCGAGCATCGTCGTCGTCGAGGTGGAGTCGAAGTCGGCGAGATCGGCGCTCGCCGGCAGGTAGTCGAGCCGGTGCTCGCCGCGCACTCGCTCCAGCGAGGCGAGGAGGTCGTCGCGAAACTGGTCGCGGCGCCGCGCCCAGGTGGCGGCCAGCGCCGGGCGCCCGAGTGCCACGGCGAGCGCCACCGCGTCGTCGAGGCCGCGGTAGGCGAAGGTGTCGTCCCAGTAAGAGTGCACCGGCTTCGCCGAGTACCCCTCATGGCTGATCGATTCGGGGAGCAGGCCGAAGAAGGCACGCTTCGCCCCCAGCTGGTACTCGGACGTGCGCCGCTGCTGGCGCAGCGCCTCGATGGCGTCGACGGCGCGCTCGACGTGAGGCAGCAGCCGCTCGGCGAGGGCACGGTCGCCGCCGTAGCGGTAGACCTCGGCGATCAGGTGGACGAGCTCGCCGTGGCTGTCGTTCTCCGGCACCGGGTCGGCCCCACGCCGGTCGACGCAGCAGGGGACCTTTCCGTCGGCGTACTGGTAGCCGGCGAACCACTCGGCGAACTGGCGCGCTTCGTCGAGGTGGCGCAGGCGCAGCAGCGCCACGCCGGTGAGCGCACCGTCGCGAATCCAGGAGCGGGCGTAGGCTCGGGAGCCCGGCTGCAGGGCCGGCCCGTCGCGATGGATGAGGATCCAGGCGAGGTTCGAGCGCAGGCTGCGCACCAGCGGCGCCGCGGCAGCGGGCAGGTCGAGCCCGACGCGGTCGAGAGCGGCCCGCCACTGCTGGCGAGCTTCCCGCTCCGCCGCCGCAAAGACCGCGGCTTCCTGCGTGGAGGGAGCGGCGAGCGCGGCGGTGTGGGCCGGCGGGTACGGCACGCCGACGACCACCTCCTGCGCCACGCCGGGAGCGGCGTCGACGTCCCAGGCGAGGACCGCGCTGCCGAGGCCGGTGGCGTCCGTCAGGGCTGCGGTCGCCGGCAGCTCGCCGCGCGCCAGCAACTCGCGTAGCGGACCTTCGTCGAAGCCGCGGGCGCCGCAGGCGCGCGGCGCCGGCCACATGCGCAGCTCGACCGCATCGACCCGCAGGGCTTCGGCCGCGCAGGCGACGCCGTGGATCGCCGAGATGCCGCCCGCGAGGTTGAGGAATTGGTACGGCGGGTTGACCTGGAACGGTCGCGCCGCGACCACGAGACGGCCGCGCAGCGGCGCCAGCGAATCGTTGACCAGCCGGTAGCGCACGAGCAGCGCCGACTGGCCGGCAGCCCCGGTGGCGAGCGCGGTGACCTCGAGATGGGCCAGGGGAGCGGGGGCGGGCGCCGTTCCTGCGGGAGCGTGAGCGGCGACCGTTGCCGCCCCGATCCGCCAGGTGACGGTGGGGATCGGCAGGTCCCCTTCAGCCAGCATCCGCTCGCTGGTCACGTCGGCCCAGGTGTACAGCCGATTGCCGAGCCACACGAACGGTTCGAGGCCGAACCCCCGCTCGCCGGTCTCGACGATGCCGTCTTCGGAGACCAGCGACTCCTGCGGGTCCCCCGCCACGCCGACGAGGGTCCAGTACACCTCCTCCGTGAAGCCGCGCGGGTAGCTGCCGCGGGGCGACTCGGCGGCGAGGGCGCCGACGAAGTCGTTGGCGCTGGCGCCGTAGGAGAGCGGCCGCACGATCACCTCGGCGAGGCCGCAGCCGGCTGCGCAGCCGGCCTCGGCGGGCAGGCGCAGGCGCACGAAGCTCGCCTCGTCGTCGGGCAGCATCAGCTCGCTCCGCTGCGCGCCGCCCTGTGCCACGTCGCGCCGGTCGGTCCACGCGGCGCCATCGCGCGACAGCTCGACCGAGAAGCGACGGGGCTGCCGCCCCTCCTCCCAGGCGAGCGTCAAGCCGCCGAGCTCGCGCAGGCCGCCGAGGTCGACTCGCAGCTCCGCGCCTCCCACCATGGCGGGACGCCACGAGGTCGCGGCGTCCCCGTCGACGGCCGCGGCAGCGCCGTGACCGGCTGCCGCGCCGCTCGCCTCGGCACGCAGCGGCCCGGGGCTGGCGGCCGGCGGCTCGGTGGGCACGAGCTCGAGGCCGGCGAACCACACCGAACCGCGCCCCCCTTCGGCGGCGGAGACGGTCAGCTCGAGGGCGCCGATCTGGTGCGGCTCGCCGCCGCCGGCGGGGCCCCAGGCGAAGGTGATCTGCCGCTGCCGAATCCGCATCGGCGTCCACGCCGCCGGCCAGGCGAGTCCCCTTCGCACGTGCCACCAGACGTTGTCGCCCGCCGGGTCGACGAGCTTGACCTCGAGGTTGTTGGGCCGCCCCTCGCCGCGCAGGCGGAAGCGCAGCTCGTAGTGCGGGGGCAGGGTGAGCGCCAGGGGACGGCGCGCCGCCGCCCAGCCGCCGTGACCATGGAAGTCGTAGTCGAGCCGCAGCGCCGGCGTGCCGTCCTCCGCCGTCGCCGGGGCGAGACGCATCTCGACGCCGTCGGCCGGGTGCGCCTCCCAGGCGGCGAGGTCGCCGAGCAGCGCGGTGGCGGCGGGCGGTGGGCCGGTGCCCAGCGACGCGGCGAGCGCCAGGCAGGTCAGCATTGCTGCCCCGCCACCGCCGCTCCTCACTCCTTGACGCTCCCCATGAGGATCCCCTCGATGTAGTGCCGCTGCACGGCGAG
>DASYUP010000564.1:0-14818 GCA_036001185.1 Thermoanaerobaculia bacterium | reverse complement strand
AGAACCTGGCTCTTCAGCGGCGGTTCCTCGGCAGCGGCCACCCACACCTCCTCTCCGTGCTCAGCAACATCGGCATGGCGCGGCAAGCCCAGGGAGACTACGTCGGCGCCGAAGCCGCCTACCGCGATGCACTGGCGCTGCCGCGGTCGGCGAGCGGCGACCTGGACCTCACGCGCGCGCTGGTGCTGGGAAACCTGGCGAGCACGCTGCAAGATCAGCAGCTGACCGAGCAATCGGTTCCACTCTTCACCGAGGCCCTCGCGCTGCGCCGCCGCATCCTGGGGGACCGGCACCCGCTGGTAGCCCAGGTTCTCCTGCAGCTGGCTCGCGCCGAGCGGATGCGAGGTCGCTACGCCGAGGGCCTCGAGCTCGCCCGGCAATCCCTCGCCATCGTCGAAGGAGCCGAAGGGCCGGACCACCCGCACGTAGCCGCCATCGTGCGCGAGATGGGTAGAAACCTCATGGCGCAGCAGGACGCCGCAGCGGCCGAGCCCTACCTGCGGCGCGCCCTCGACCTGCGCCGCAGCCTGCCCCGCGATCATCCCGACGTGGCCTCGGCGCAGATCTCGCTCGCTCTCTGTCTGTTCGCGCTCCGACGCGATGCCGAGGCGGAGGGCCTGTTGCACCAGGGGAGGGCGACCCTGGTAGCGAGCTTCGGGGCTGACGACCCGCGCGTCCAGGACGCCGACCAGCAGCTCGCGGACCTGCTGAAGCGCCGCCAGCCGAGGGGCTGAGCGGACCCACTCGCCGCTAACCCCTGCTCGACCCCAGCGGCACGTAGTATTCGGTCCCCTTGACCGGCTGCCCGCGCTGCGGGGTGGAGAGCTGAGGTGGGCGGAGGGCGGCCACGGCTGCGTCCGGTGGCGAGGGCGTCTGGCGGTGCTGATCGGCGGTGCCGGCGGCTCTCGACTGAGGTCCCGGCCGCTTGTGACGGTGTAGGTGCCTCGCCGCCCGGCGCCCGCCGCTCAGGCGTTGCCTCCGAGCTGAAGAGGGCCTCGGACCGCTATACTCCCTGGCGATCCCCCAAGACAGCTAGCCAGGCATGACCGAGATCACCGAACTGCTGGTCGCGGCTCGGGCGGGCGACCCCGCCAAGCTTGGGGCGGTATTCGAAGCTCTCTATCCGGAGCTCAAGCGGCTGGCCGCATGGCGCGCCGCGAGCGAACGCGCCGGCTCGACCCTCACCACCACGATGCTAGTGCACGAGACCTACTTGAAGCTCGTGCGCTCCCAGGGCCTCGACCTCCGCGACCGCCGGCACTTCTTCGCCTGTGCGGCGCGGGCGATGCGGCAGATCCTGGTCGATCACGCGCGCGCCGCGTCAGCCGCCAAGCGCGGCGCCGGCGCCGCACCCATCGAGCTGCCCGGCGACGTCGCCGACTTTCCACGCTCGCCGAGCTGGATCGATCTCGACCGCGCCCTCGACGCTCTCGACCAGATCGACGCGGAGCAGCGCGAGCTGGTCGAGCTTCGCTACTTTGCCGGCTTGAGCCGGGACGAGGTCGCCGAGCTGCTCGGCTGCTCGGTGCGTACCGTCGAACGCACCTGGCTGCGCGCCCGCGCCTTCCTCCATGCCCAGCTCGAAGCCGGGGCCTGAGGCGGGCGCCTCGAGCGTGGACTCCTCGATGGCGACCGACGAGCACGAGAGCTGGCGGGCCGCCTACGCGTTGCTCGACGATCTTCTCGACCGGCCGGTCGAGGAGCGAGACGCGGCACTCGCCGCGCACCGCCCGTCTCCCGAGGTGGCGCTCAAGGTGCGCCAGCTCCTCGCCGCCGCGGAGAGCGAGGAGTCGGGTCTGCTCGACCAGCCGCCCCCCTGGCCGCCCGCCGTGGAGGCCCCGTCGCCGCTGGCGCTGGCGGGGGCTCGCTTCGGCCCCTACGAGATCGTCGAGGAGATCGGACGCGGCGGCATGTCGGTGGTCTTCCGCGCGCGGCGGGCCGACGGTCAGTTCGAGCGCGACGTGGCGCTCAAGCTGCTCAGCGCGGGTCAGCTGGCGGTGCACAGCGCGGAGGGGCTGCGGCACGAGCAGGCCGTCCTCGCTCGTCTCGAGCATCCCGGCATCGCCACCCTGCTCGATGGCGGCGTCAGCACCGACGGCACTCCCTGGCTGGCGATGGAGCTGGTCGACGGCGAACCGATCGATGCCTGGTGCACCGGCCGCGCCCTCGACGCGGCAGCCATCGTCGGTCTCTTCCTCCGGGTCTGCGAGGCGGTGGCCTTTGCCCACCACAACCTGGTGGTGCACCGCGACATCAAGCCCAGCAACATCTTCGTCGATCGCACCGGCCGCGTGCGGCTGCTCGATTTCGGCATCGCCAAGCTGCTCGGCGACGCCGCCCCCGAGGCCACTGCCACGCGGGTGCTGACGCCCGGCTATGGCGCCCCCGAGCAGCTCACCGGGCGCGGCGTGACGACCGCCACGGACGTCTTCGCCATGGGGGCCGTGCTCTATCGGCTGCTGGCCCGCAAGCCGGCCTTCCCCAGGCGCGACGATGCCCGGCGCGACGGGGCGAACGACCAGCCGCCGCCACCTCCCTCCACCGTTTCCACCGGTGTGCCGGGCGTCGACGGCGATCTCGACAACGCGATCCTGATGGCGTTGCGGCCCGAGGCCGAGCGGCGCTACCCCACCGCGGAGGCGTTCGGCGACGACCTCCGGCGGTGGATCGACGGCCGACCCCTGCTGGCCACTCCGGACACCCTCGCCTACCGCGTGCGCAAGTATGCCGGCCGGCACCGCGGCAGCGTCGTCGCCGCCGCCCTCGCCGTCGCGGGTCTGCTCGCCGGAACCTCGGTCGCCGTCTGGCAAGCGATGGCGGCGCGACAGGAGTCGAGGAAGGCACGCGCCGCCACCGCGGAGACCCAGCGAGAGCTGCTGCTGTCGAAGGAAGTCACGCGCTTCCTCGTCGACACCTTCGCCGCCGCCGATCCCACCGCGACCGGGGGGGCCGACGTGAGCGCCAAGAAGATCCTCGAGCAGGGCGCACGGCGCATCGAGAGGGAGCTCGAGGGACAGCCCGTGGTACGCCGCCAGCTGCTCTCGGTGCTGGGGGAGATCACCTTCCAGCTCGGCGACCTCGAGCAAGCGGAAAAGCTGCTCGGCCAGGCACTCGCGGCGAACGGGGCGACGCCGGAGGAGCGGGTGCACGACCTCAGGCTCGCCGGTGCGACCGCCTCGGCCGCCGGCAACTACGACCTCGCCGAGCGGCGGTTCGCGGAGGGGCTGGCGATGGCGGAGAGCGCGAAGCTCGGGGCCGGTCCGCGGGTGGAGATCGAGCTCGAGTACGCGACCCACCTGAGCAACAGCAACCAGGACGAGCGCGCCGAGGGGCGGATCCGCCGCCTGCTGGCGAGCCGCTGGTTCCAGCAGGCGGGCAGCGTCGCCGACGGGCGCGCCGCCATCACCCTGGCGCAGGCGCTCGCCGGGCAGGGGCGCCCGAGCGCCGCCCGGGAGTGGGCAGAGCGCGCCGTGCCCGCGCTGGAGCGGGGACTGGGCGACCGCCACGTCGAGGTCGCCGCGGCGCGCAGCATCCTCGCCAACATCGTTGGCGACATCGGCGAGCTCGAGCAGGCGGAGACCCTGGAGCGGCAGGCCGTCGCGATCTACCTCGAGACCTACGGGCCCGGCAATCGCTTGACCCTGCAGTCGCAGAACAACCTCGCCACCCACCTCAAGAACCGCGGCCGCTTCGCCGAATCGGCCGCTCTGCTCGAAGGGGTACTGGCGGCGCAGAAGACTGCACTCGGTCCCGATCACCCTTACGTGGCGTCGACCTACTTCAACCTTGGCGAGGCCCGTCTGCTCGCCGGCGACGTGCCTGCAGCGCTGGCGAGCTACCGTCGCGCGGTCGAGATGGCGGACGCCAATCCCGCCGGGCTCGGCGTACGGCGGGGCGTGTTCCACGCCATCTACGGCCGCGCGCTGGCCAAGGCGGGTGACGTCGGCCAGGCCGAGGCGGAGTTCGACACCGGCCTCGGCGTGCTCACCCAGGCCCTTGGCGCGACCCACCCGTCGACCGCCCGCGTCGGCGTCGAGTACGCCGCCTTTCTCAACGATCGCGGCCGCCAGGGCGAAGCCCGCCGCCGCCTGGTGGCGTCGATCCCGGTGCTCGCAGCGGCCTATGGCGAGGGCTCGCGGGAGCTCGCCCTCGCCAACCTCCAGCTCGGCCGCGCCGAGCTCGCCAGCGACCTGACGGCCGCGCGCCAGGCCCTCAGCCGGGCGCGCGCCGTCCTCGAGTCGGGACCGTTCCGCTTGCGCTACCGCGCCGAGATCGAGCAGGCGGCTGCCCTCCTGGCACGGCCGGCGCCGGGCGGCTAGGGCCCGTTGGGAAGGCCCACCGGCACCAGGAACACCATGCTGTCCTCGACCGGTTGCGGCACGCCCAGCGCCGAGTGGCGGATGGTCGCGCGCACCGGCGCCGAGGCGAGCGGTGCGACGAAGCTCATCGGCTGCAGGGACACCTGCCCGGTGGTGAGCTTGCCGGTGCGGCTGGCGAACGGTACCCATTGCCCCTTCTGCAGCACGTCCAGCGTGAGGACGTAGGGGCCGTCGGCAAAGCGCCAGGGGTCGATCTTCCACAGCATCCCGGCGGGGTCGCCTGGCTTCAGGGTCTCCGAGAAGATCACGTCGAGCTCCACCTCGGGCAGGAAGAAGCCGCAGTGGAAGGCACGCAGGCTGGCGTCGTTCAGACAAGTGCACGCCTGCGTGAATGCGGGAAAGGCGAAGTGGGTGCCGAAGGAGATGATGTCGCAGCTGTGGCCCACCGTGCCGCTGGCCGCCGCCTCGTAGGCGCCGACGTCGATGTGCCGGCCGATGATGCGCGCGACGTGGTCGAGGTCGGTCGGACCGTGACCGCCGGGCGGCAGGTCGTCGCCGGCGTCGAGCGCCGGCGAGCCAGGCAGCAGCCGGTAGTCGCCGTGCGTGGGGTCGACGAAGAGGGGGTCCACGCCGAAGAGGTTCGAGGCGCCGACGACGACGCCGGCACCCACCGGTGGGGCATCGCTGCCGTTGCCGAAGACCAGCGTGTTGCTGATGGTGGTCGCCCCATAGATGTAACCGAGGCCGACACCAGAGTTTCTTGCCACCGTGAGGTTGGTGACGAAGACCGAGCCGCTGCCCAAGGCTGACCCACTGACGCCGCCGCAACCGTCGGCGATGAGATCGTCGGACGCCCAACCCTCGCGCGCGTTGACGTCGAATTGAGTGCCACTCGTGCAACCGTTCGCCAGGGCTCGAATCCGACGCACTTGCACGCGGTCACCGTACGCTTCGAGCCCTGCAATCGTGTCCTGAGGAGAGGCCAGCGCTTGGTTGCCGATGAAGGAGCTGTCGGTGATCTCGACGTCGCCGCCCCCGATCTCTGCGCCGCCACCCACAGCGTTGCATTCACCCGCGACGGAAACCGAGTTGTTCGACACCCGCAGGTCGTGGGCCTTCACATGCGTGCGTGCGGTCTCCCCAGCGTGCACACTGCCCCCGACCGAGATCCCACCGCCGCGGGCGTCACCCGTCTTGCATGCGATGCTGTTGCGCTCCACTTGCAAGTCTTCGAGCTCGAGGGTGGCATCGTCCTGCATTAGGATTCCTAGCCCCCCTCCGTCGCTGCTGAAGCCGCTGCACTCGACGACGTTTTCGTTCACCGCGAGCGAGCGCAACGTCGCTCCACACGTGGTTGTCAACCACAGGAAGGCCCCACCGCCGTTGGATTGGAAGAGGCTGGCAGCGTTCGCTCGACCATGGGTGAGGGTGAACCCCTCAACGAGCGCCTCTCCACCTGAGCAGCTGAGCAAGAGCGCTCTGCCGCGATCGCCACCGTCGATGATCGTGCCGGCGGGCGCCGGGCTGCGATGGGTGAAATCGGCCTCGAAGCCACCCAGGAGCGAGAGCCTGCCGCCGGTCAGGCTACTGACGGGGGCTACCGACTCGACGTACCTGCCGAGCTGGACGCGCACCTCGTTGTCGCCCCCGGCGGCGATCGCCGCGTCGACCCCTGCCTGGATGGTGGAGTAAGTCCCCGCCGGGCCGACGGTGAAGACCGCGGCGCGCACGGCCACGGTGCCGGCGAGCAGCATTGCCAGCGTGTAAGCCAAGGGACGACCAAGACTACGAATGGATTCCATGACGGGTCCTCCGGGGGCGCGTTCGCGCCGTGGTGTGACGGCCAGGTATGCCGGCCACGCGGGGCCCCGGGCATCCATGTCCATGAGCACACAAACGGGAAGCGGAGGAAAACCGCGACAGCCCACCGCCGATCGGGCGCGCCGGCCGGTGGTCAGCTCGGCCGGAAGACCTTGGCGCCCTTGACCACCAGCACCACATGCTCGAGGCGCCGATGTCGGCGAGCGGGTCACCGGCGACGGCGGCCGCGCCCTGCCAACCGACACGATGCCCAGCATCACGGTCGCTCCCTGCAGTGCCAAGCGGAACCATCGCGTCATGGCGGCACCTCGAGCGGAGCACGGGTGGGGCTCCACCGAGCCACTGACGGGTGATCGCTTGCGCTCGGAGTTGGCGCGTCACCGCGTAGGAGGCCAGGCATGCCATGGCCGCGCCGCTGTCGTAGTGCACGTCGACCGACGACAATGAGCTGGAAGGTCTGCGGATGAGAGCGCTCTTCCGGCTCCTCCCAGTCCTCACCATGGTGTCCCTGGCCGCGAAGGCCGGACAGATCACGCCGGTCCGCCTCGGTACCCACGGGAAGCAGACGGGGTTTCCTCTTTCGCAGAACGTGGCCCTCCTGGCGGACGGCCGGTTTGCGACGGTGTGGATGGAAGGCGCCTTCGTTCGTACCGCCTTCGTGCAATACGTGGATCGGGGCGGCGCTCCCGCTTTCCCTCGTCCGGGCATCGCCGTGGCCGGATCGCTTCTTCCGCGAGCCGAGGCCGCCGTGGTGGCCCATGCCCCCGAGGGCGCCCTGGTGGCCGTGCGCCAAGATCTCGAGGGTGGGCAGTCGGCTCGCATCGTCGTGCAATGGGTCGATGGCCAGGGTCGCTGGCTGCCGAGACCGCCCTGACGACCAGACTTCTGTGCTCGGCTCGCTTGGTCATATCCTCCTGATCATGCTTCGACCCAGCGCCTCCGTCATGGCCCTCGTCCTCGCCGCCGCTACCCGCGCGACCGCCGCAGCCCCAGCGACGTCGCCCGCACCCCCGTCGCCACCTGCTGGCGTCGACGAGGGGTTCATCCGCCAGTTCGCCGCCACCTACGGCTTCCGGCTCGGCGCGCCGCAGGAGATGGCGATCGCTCCCGACGGCGACGTGCTCTTCACCCGCACCGGACCGCGCAGCTTCGTCGGCGACCTCTACGAGCGCGACGCAACGAGCGGAGCGGTGACCCGGATCCTCGACGCCGAGACCTTGCTCGGCGGCGGCGAGGAGCAGCTCTCCGCCGAGGAGAAGGCGCGTCGCGAGCGCATCCGCAAGGCGACGCGCGGCATCGGCGGCTTCGAGCTGTCGAAGGACGGCAGGCGCCTGCTGGTGCCGCTGTCCGACAAGCTGTTCCTCGTCGAGCGGGCCGGAGGTGGCGTCGTCTCGCTCGACACCGCTGCGGGTTTCCCCTACGACCCGCAGCTCTCACCGGCTGCAGACCACGTGGCCTTCGTCGTCGACGGCGACCTCTGGGTGGTCGAGGCGCAAGCCGGCGCCACGCCGCGGCGCCTGACCACGCGCCCTTCGCCGACCGTCGAGAACGCCGTCGCCGAGTTCGTCGCCCAGGAGGAGATGGATCGCACGCGCGGCTACTGGTGGTCGCCCGACGGCCAGCAGATCGTCTATCAGCGCAGCGACCTCGCCGGCGTCGACACGCTGTACGTGGCGGATCCGGTGCATCCCGAACGGACGCCGACGCCCTTCCGCTACCCGCAGGCGGGGAGACCCAACGCCGAGGTCACCCTGGGGATCATCCCGGTCGCCGGCGGCGATACCCGGTGGATCACGTGGGACCACGCGCGTTGGCCCTATCTCACCCGCGTCCGGTGGCCCGATCGCGGGCCGCTCACCCTGGTGGTGATGAACCGCGCGCAGACCGAGCTGGCGATGCTCGCCGTCGACGACCGTGGCGCGACGCGCACGCTGCTGACCGACAGCGATCCCGCCTGGCTCGACCTGCCGGACCCCGAGCTGCCGCACTGGCTGGCCGACGGCAGCGGCTTCCTCTGGGCGAGCGAGCGCGCCGGCTCCTGGCAGCTCGAGCTGCACAGGGCCGATGGCTCACTGCAGAGCGCGCTGACGCCGGCGGGTTTCGGCCTCCAGGGGTACGCCGGCTTCGACGACGCCGCACAGGTGGCCTGGGTCGCCGCCTCGCCGGATCCCACCCAGTCGCAGATCTGGCGCGTGCCGCTCCATGGCGAGCCGCAGCGAGTCACGCGCGAGGACGGCGTCCACGTCGTCAAGGTCGCCCCCGCCGGCGGCTGGACGGTCACCACCACCTCGCCGATCGACGGCAGCCGCCGCTACGACGTGCACCGCCCCGACGGCACGGTGGCGGGCGAGCTGCCTTCGGTCGCCGAGGAGCCCCCCTGGCTGCCCGTGGTCGAGTGGACCATGGCGACTGCCGGAGGCCGCGACTTCCGTGCCGCCATCGTGCGCCCGCGCGCCTTCGTGCGCGGCCGCCGCTACCCCGTGCTCGTGCACGTCTACGCCGGGCCGACGTCGCTGATGGTTCACCGCTCGCCGCGCTCCTACCTGCTCGAACAGTGGTACGCCGACGCCGGCTTCGTCGTCGTCGCCATCGACGGCCGCGGCACCCCCAACCGCGGCCGCGACTGGGAGCGCGCGGTGCACAAGGACCTGATCACCATCGCGCTCACCGATCAGGTCGACGCGCTGCGCGCCCTCGGCGCCCGCTACCCCGAGCTCGACCTCGCACGCGTCGGCATCTACGGCTGGTCGTTCGGCGGCTACGCCAGCGCCATGGCGGTGCTGCTGCGGCCCGACGTCTACCACGCCGCCGTCGCCGGCGCACCGGTGACCGACTGGGCGCTCTACGACACCTTCTACACCGAGCGCTACATGCAGACTCCCCAGGAGAACCCCGAGGGCTACGCGCGCACCAGCGCCATCGTCCATGCCGCCGAGCTGACGCGCCCGCTGCTCGTCATCCACGGCACCACCGACGACAACGTCCACTTCGCCAACAGTCTCGGCCTCGTGCAGGCGCTGTTTCGCGCCGGCAAGGACTTCGAGCTGCTGCCGGTGGCCGCCACCCACATGACGCCCGACCCGGAGGTGGCGCTGGCGCTGCACCGGAAACAGCTGGCGTTCTTCCGCCAGCACCTGCGATAGAAAGCGACGGGCCTACCCGGGCTTGGCACACCGTCTCCCCACAACCCGCTATCGTCCGGCAGGAACTGGACCGGGACGCCATCGATCGAAGCGGTGCTCAGCCGAGATCCCGGCGACCGCCCGGTTGCATCTGCGCTAGGCTGCCCCCCCTCACCCCCCCGCCGAGGTGCCCATGAGCCGCAGCGCTGCCTCCCGCTCTCACCTCCCTCGCGTCGTTCCCCTGCTGCTCGCCGTCGCCGCCGCCGCCGTCGTCGCCCGTTCCGGCGCCGCCGTGGCCCAGGACCTCGCCTCCATGGAAGCACGCACCACCGTCCACCGGCTCGTCACCGGCTGGACCTTCGTCATCGTCGAGCGGCCGACGGCGCCGGTCTTCTCCTTCGCCACCGTCGCCGACGTCGGCTCGGCGCAGGAGGTGCCGGGGATCACCGGCCTCGCCCACATGTTCGAGCACATGGCCTTCAAGGGGTCGCAGACCATCGGCACGCGCGACTACGCGGCCGAGAAGCCGGAGCTCGACGCCCTCGAGGCCGCCTACCAGGCCTACCAGACCGAGCGACTCTCGCCGCGCCCGGACGCCAGAAAGCTCGAGGCCCTGCGGTCGGCGTTCCAGGCGAAGCAGCGAGAGGCGGAGCGCTTCGTGGCACGCGGGGACTTCGACGACCTCCTCTCGAAGGAAGGGGGGGTCGGCCTCAACGCCTTCACCGCCGCCGACCGCACCGTCTACTTCTACTCGCTGCCCGCCAACAAGGTCGAGCTCTTCGCCTTCGCCGAGTCGGAGCGTTTCTTCCACCCCGTGCTGCGCGAGTTCTACGAGGAGCGCGACGTGGTGCGCGAGGAGCGCCGCATGCGCATCGAGAGCTCGCCGGTGGGGCGGCTCGTCGAGCAGTGGATCACCACCGCCTTCCAGTACCACCCCTACCAGCAGCCGGGCATCGGCAGCCCCAGCGATCTCGAGTCGATCTCCATCACCGACGCGCGGAAATTCTTCGACACCTACTACGGGCCCGGCAACCTGACGACGGTGATCGTCGGCGACGTCCACGCCGCCACCCTGGTGCCGCTGCTCGACAAGTACTTCGGCCGCATCCCCGCCCGCCCCGACCCGCCGCCGCTGCGCACCGTCGAGCCGCCGCAGATCGCCGAGCGCACCGTCGTCCTGCGCGACCCCGGCCAGCCGCTCTACATCGAGTCGTACCACAAGCCGGCGCAGACCGACGCTGACCAGCCGGTGTACGACGCCATCGACGACGTGCTCTCCCGCGGCCGCACCTCGCGCCTCTACCGCTCGCTGGTGCGCGACAAGAAGGTCGCCGTCGAAGTCGGGTCGTTCTCCGGCTTCCCCGGACCCAAGTACCCCAACCTCTGGGCGATCTACGCTTTCCCCGCCGTCGGCGTCACCGACGAGCAGGTGCAGGCCGCCATCCGCGCCGAGATCGAGCGGCTGCAGCGCGAGGACGTCAGCGACGAGGAGCTCGCCCGCTTCCAGACCCACGCCCGCGCCGGCTTGCTGCGCAAGCTGACGAGCAACGACGGCCTGGCGCTGGAGCTCTCCGAGTACCAGCGCCTCTATGGCGACTGGCGCGAGCTGTTCCGCTACCTCGACCGCCTGCAGCGGGTGACCAAGGCCGACATCCGGCGCGTCGCCGTCGCCACGCTGCAGGCGCCCAACCGCACGGTGGCGATGACCGTCCACCAGCCGAGCGAGGGGGCGCAGCAACCATGAGCCGCACGGCGCCGATCACCAGACCGCTCCTCACCGCACTCGCCGGCCTCGCGGCCCTCGCCGCCGGTGTGCTGGCGCCTGCTGCGGCGACGGCCCAGGCGGTCCGCGCCAGCGAGCTACGCTACCCCACGCTGCCGCCCTTCACCATCCCGCAGCCGGAGCGGGTGACGCTCGACAACGGCATGGTCGTGCTGCTGCTCCCCGACCACGAGCTGCCGCTGGTGGAGATGACCGCCCTGGTGCACGCAGGCCCGCGCTACGACCCGGCCGACAAGGTGGGCCTCGCCGGGCTCGCCGCCGAGCTGATGCGCACCGGCGGGACGGCCTCGCTTTCGGGCGACGCGGTCGACGACCTGCTCGAGAGCCACGCCGCCTCCATCGAGCTCAGCGTCGACGACGACACGACCACCGCCACCCTCTCCGCGCTCGCCGCCGACTTCCCTCAGGTCCTGCGCGTCTTCGCCGACGTGCTGCGCCGCCCCGCCCTCGACCCCGCCAAGCTCGAGGTGGCGCGGGCGCAGGCGATCGCCGCGCTGTCGCGACGCAACGACGAGCCGTTCAACGTTCTCGATCGAGAGATCCGCAAGTTGGTCTACGGCACGGACTCTCCGTACGCTCGCCTGGCCACCTTCGCGGGCCTGCGCGCCATCGGCCGCGACGACGTCGTCGCGTGGCACAGCGCCTCCCTACACCCCGACCGCATGATCGTCGGCCTGGTGGGCGACTTCCAGCGCGACGAGGCTCTCGCCCGCATCCGCGAGGCCTTCGGCGACTGGCAGCGCGGGCCGGCCTGGGCCCCCGCCCAGACACCCTACCAGCGCGCGCGACCCGGCATGTACTTCGCGCGCAAGGATGACGTCACCCAGTCCTTCGTCGGGCTCGGCCACCTGGGCGTGCTGCGCAACGACCCCGACTTCTACGCCCTCGACGTGCTCAATCAGCTCTTCGCCGGCAGCTTCGCCTCGCGCCTCTTCGCCGAGGTGCGCACGCGCCTGGGGCTCGCTTACACCGTGTGGGGCGGAGTCGACAGCCAGTGGGATCATCCCGGCGTCTCGGGTGTCTTCCTCTCCACCAAGGTGGAGACCACCGGCGCCGCCATTGACGCCCTGCTCGCGCAGGTGCGCGACCTCACCGAGCACCCACCCAGGTCCGAGGAGATCGAGAAGGCGCGTCAGTCCCTTCTCAACTCGTTCGTCTTCCGCTTCGACGCGCCCGCCAAGGTGATGCGGCGCCAGCTCCTCCTCGAGCACTACCACTACCCGCTCGACTGGCTGGCGCGCTACCAGCCGGGGATCGCCGCCGTGACCGTGGACGACGTGCGGCGCGCCGTGCGCCACCTGCGCAGCGCGGACTTCGCCATGCTGGTGGTCGGCCCTGCCCAGGGGATGGACAAGCCGCTCGGCAGCTATGGTGAGGTCACGCCGGTGGACATCTCGCTGCCGCCCGACCCGGCGCCGGCGGGCGCGAAGGGCCCATAGGGCGGCGTCGGAGCACCTTCGAGAGCCGCAGCCCATACGCTTCGTCCCCGGCACCTTCTGCAGCAGCACCTGCGGTAGCCTGCCCGTGCTCCCTCGCCCTCGACCTCCTTTGCTGTCGCGCCGCCGCCGTCGACTGAATCCGACCCACCGCGGCGGCCGTAGCTACCGACACAAAGGAGGACGCAAATGCTGAAGCTCATTCTGGCGGGGGTGCTGCTGCTGGGAGGCGTCGTGAAGGCCGAGGAGGCCGGCGGGCACGCCGCGCACGTGATGGTCGCCTCCCCCGAGGAGCTCGTCTGGGGCCCCGCACCCCCCGGCCTGCCGCCGGGATCCAAGCTGGCCGTGCTCACCGGCAACCCCGCCGCCGCGGGGCCCTACACGATCCGCGCCTGGATGCCGGATGGCTACAAGGTGCCGCCCCACTGGCACCCGACGGACGAGAACCTGACGGTGCTCTCCGGGACGCTGCATGCCGGGATGGGAGACACCTTCGAGCCGGCCAAGGCCGCCAAGCTCGGTCCCGGCAGCTTCGTCGTCATGGAGAAGCAGATGCGCCACTGGGTCTGGACCGAAGGGGACACCGTGCTGCAGATCCACGGCACCGGGCCCTTCTCCATCACCTATGTGAACCCGGCGGACGATCCGCGCCAGCCGAAGCCGGATGTGAACTGAGCGTGCCGCTTCCGGTCGTCGAGTCAGCGGTCGGCCGAGTGCCAGATCCGCTCTCGCTACCAGCGCGGTAGGCGATGAAGATCCTGGTCGACGCCGACGCGTGCCCGGTCAAGGACGAGGTCTACCGGGTGGCGCGACGGCACGCGCTGCCGGTGGTGCTGGTGGCCAACTCGGCGATGGCGGTTCCTGCCGGCGACATGGTACGGCTCGAAGTCGTCGGGGGGCGCTTCGACGCCGCTGACGATCGGATCGTCGAGCTGGCCGACGCGGGGGACGTCGTGGTCTCGGGGGACATCCCGCTCGCCGCGCGCTGTATCGCCAAGGGAGCACTGGTGCTGAGCCCGAAGGGACGACGCTTCGACGAAGACAGCATCGGCGACGCCCTGGTGACGCGTGACCTGCTGGAGCACCTACGTGGCGGTGGCATGGTCACGGGCGGCCCGCCGCCTTTCGAGCGCCAGGATCGGTCGCGGTTTCTCGAGCGGCTGGAGGCGGCCATCCGGGAGTCGCGGGCCGTAGAACGCAACTAGCCGAGCGGCGCCCCGGCGCCGCTACTGCTCGCCGATCCCCATCTCGCGGAAGCGTTCGATGGCCTCGCCGGGACCGAAGTCGTCGAGCTCGAAGAGCTGGCGCACCTCGATCTCCGCCTCCCTGCCGTCGACGGCGGGATTGGGGAAGCGGCGCGTCCACTCCATCGCCTCCTCGCGCGACTTCACCTGGATGATGGTGTAGCCGGCAACGAGCTCCTTGCTCTCGGTGAAAGGCCCGTCGACGACCGTGCGCCGGGCGCCCGAGTACATGATGCGCCAACCCCTCGAGGTCGGTTGGAGCCCGGAGGCGTCGAGCAGCACGCCGGCGTTTTGCAGCTCCTCGTGGAAGCTCGCCATCTCGGCGAGGAGCTCTTCCTCCGGCATCACCCCCGCTTCCGTGTCCTTCGTGGCCTTGACGATCACCATGTAGCGCATGGTCTGGTCTCCTCTGCCAATCCCATCGTCGGCGGTCTCCGTATGCACTCTCGGGCTCGATCGCCCTCTACCGACACGACGAACGGGTGCCGGCGGGATCGACATGTCCGCCCGCCCCGCCTCGGCCTTGTGGCAGATCGCTGAACTGGGTCTTGCGGCGAGGGGTCGGATGGAGAGATGATTGCAGGCTCAGCGGATCATGAAGGTTTCCTCGACTCGCGACCCGCAGAAAGCCCTGGCTGCGTCTGCCAAGGCTGCCGACTGGCCCCGCGCAGCCCAGCTGGCGGTCGAGCTCGGCGACGAGGAGAAGATGGTGCGCTTCTCGTTGATGGCCGCGATGGGTCGGGTCCCCCCGGGCTTCGAGCGCGCCACACCCCTGCGGGCCGCCCAGTTGCTGGCCGAGAAGCGGCACCACCAGCTCGCGGCGCTGCTCTTCGAGCACGCCCAGGACTATCTCAACGCCGGCCGCTCGGCGAGCGCCGCCCGGCAGCCCGCGCAGGCCGCCCGCCACTTCGAACGCGCCGGCGAGTGGCTGGAAGCGGCCCGCTGCTATCAGGCGCTGTCGCGGTCGGGGGAGGCGCTGCGCATCCTCGACTACGGGGAGCGGTCGCTCGATTCGGCCGGCGGCCCGCGCGCCGCCGGCCAGATCGACGAGATCCGCCTGCTGCGCGCCGAGCTGCTGCTGCAGATGGGCCAG
>DASYUP010000563.1:0-13047 GCA_036001185.1 Thermoanaerobaculia bacterium | reverse complement strand
TCGTCGACGAGTTCCTGGTGGGCAACCGGGTGTACGTCGTCAAGCCGCTGCTGTTCGGCATGGCGATCACCGCCGTCGTCACCATGGTGCTCACCTGGCTGCAGCGCTATTACCTTCTGCGGCTGGAGACCAAGCTCGCGCTGGTGACCTCCAGCCGCTTCTTCGATCACGTCCTGCGGCTGCCGGTGTCGTACTTCGCGCAGCGCTTCGCCGGCGACATCAGCTCGCGAGTGATGATCAACGACAAGGTCGCCAACGTGGTGTCGGGCAAGCTCGCCACCACCGCCATCGACATGTTGATGATCGTCTTCTACGGCGGCCTGATGCTGACCTACGACGTCCAGCTCACCGTTCTGGTGGCCGCCCTCGCGCTGCTCAACGTGGTCGCGGTCAGGCTGGTGGCCCGCGCGCGTGTGGACGCGAGCCGACGCCTCAACGCCGACAAGGGCAAGCTGATGGGCACGGCGATGAACGGCATCCAGATGATCGAGACCCTGAAGGCCACCGGCGGGGAGTCGGAGTTCTTCGGCCGCTGGGCGGGCTACCAGGCCAAGTCGCTGCGCGCCGAGCAGGGGCTGCAGCTGCGCTCGGACATGGTCACCATCGTGCCGATGGTGGTCAACACCGTCATCACGGCCGTAGTCCTGCTGGTAGGTGGCTACAAGGTGATGAACGGCGGCCTCACCGTCGGCCTGCTCGTGGCCTACCAGTCGCTGACCGGGTTCTTCACCAAGCCGCTCAACAGCTTCGTCAGCTTCGGCTCGGTGTTGCAAGAGCTCGAAGCCGACATGAACCGCCTCGACGACGTGCTGCAGCACGCCCGCGACCCGGTGTACTCGCGCCAGCCGGTCGCGCGCAAGGAGCTCGAGCGCCAGCTCAAGCTGCAAGGGCGGGTCGAGCTGCGCGAGATTGCCTTCGGCTACAGCCCGCTCGACCCTCCGCTCATCGAGGGTTTCTCCCTCAGCATCGAGCCCGGCCAGCGGGTGGCGCTGGTGGGGGGCAGCGGCTCGGGCAAATCCACCGTCGCCAAGCTCGTCTCTGGCCTCTACGAGCCATGGCAGGGCGAGGTGCTCTTCGACGGCGTGCCGCGGCAGCAGCTGCCGCGGCACCTGCTCGTCAACTCGGTGGCGATGGTGGACCAGGAGATCTTCCTCTTCGGCGGCAGCATCAAGGAGAACGTCTCGCTGTGGGACGAGACGATTCCCGCCGTGCGCGTGACTACCGCCTGCCGCGACTCCCACATCGCCGAAGTCATCGAGACCCGTGAGGGCGGCTACCAGGCGTTGGTCGCCGAGGGGGGCGCCAACTTCAGCGGCGGCCAGCGGCAGCGCCTCGAGATCGCCCGCGCCCTGGTCGGCGACCCGACGGTCTTGATCCTCGACGAGGCCACCAGCGCCCTCGATCCCGCCACCGAAGAGGTCATCGACGACAGCATGCGGCGGCGCGGCTGCACCTGCATCATCATCGCCCACCGGCTCTCCACCATCCGTGACTGCGACCAGATCGTCGTGCTCGAGCGCGGCAAGATCGTCCAGCGCGGCACCCACGAGGAGATGAAGGACCAACCGGGTCCGTACCAGAAGCTCATCTCTGGTCACTGACATGTCGGCGACCGTCTTTCCTCCGAGCAGCGCGGGCAGCACCGGCAGCCCTTCGGCGGAGGTGCTGCGGCTACGGGTCGCCGCCGCCGCCGATCGCGCCCTGGTGGACCGCGAGCTCGAGCTGCGGGGCAGCGAAGGGTGGATCGGCCGCGACGCGGGCTGCGAGCTGGTCGTCGCCGATCCCAGCGTGTCGCGCCGTCACGCCCGCCTCGAGCTGCGCGAGGGCCGCCTGCTGGTGCGCGACAACAAGAGCGCCAACGGACTCCTGGTGGGCGGCCGTCGCGTCGAAGAGGCGACGCTGCAGACTGGCGAGCGATTCAGCCTCGGCGCAGTTACCTTCGAGGTGCTCATCGGCGAGCCGCAAGCGCTCGCGCGCTCACCCACCGTCTACGTCCCCGCGCTGAGCGACATCGCCGCCCAGCTGCAGGCGCCGCGGCCTCTGCTCGCGCAGGGCGAGCGCACGACGACTCTTGCCAACCAGCCCTTCCTCATCGACGACCCAATGGCGGTGTGGGTGGTGGAGGAAGGCAAGGTGGAGATCTTCACCGTGCGGGTGGAAGGCGGCCAGCCGGTAGGTGCCCGCACCCACTTTCTCACCGTCGATCCCGGCGGCGTCTTCTGCGGCCTCGATAGCGCCCGTTTCGGTCACGAGTCGGGCTTCCTCGCCGCCGGCAAGGCGGGCTCGGTCCTGCGCCGCTTCGACGTCGACCAGCTCCAGCTGCTCGCCACCGTCCCCGCTCACCGCGATCACATCGTCGACTGGCTCGACGGCTGGCTGCGCTCGCTGTCGAAGCGGCTCTCGGCCGGCATCGCCGACTTGCCTACGCCGGCGACCCTGCTGGCCGACGGTCAGGCGGCCACGCTCGAGGGGGGCAAGGCAGCGGCGGTCACCGGCAACGCCGTGCTGTGGATCGAGATGCCGGGCACCTTCTTCCTCTACGACGGCACCGCCGGGCTCTCCACCGAGCTCGAGGGGTTGCTCTTCCCGCTCGCCCCGGGGGGCAGCCTCGAGTTGCTCGACGGCCGCGAGAGCGTCACCCCGATCTCGACCGCGGAATGCCTGCGCGACGCGCGCATGTGGGCTGGCCTCGATGCCTTTCACGGGGTCGTCTGCGAGTGCGAGCTGCTCAATCGCCAGCTGGCAGTGGCCGACGAGGTGCTGCGCCTCGAGCGCAAGTCCGAGCAGGCCGTCATGGCACGCGAGGCCGGAATCGGCGCCATCGAGTCGGTGCTCGGCGGCACCCGGATCTGGGCGCGCCCGCAGCTCGGCGGCGTCGAGGTGGGGCCGGTCCTCGAGGCCTGCCGACGCGTCGGTACCGCCATGGGAATCGAAATCGTCCGCCCCACCGGCATCGAGCTCGACGAGCTCAGCTTCGACGAGAAGTTGATGGCGATCGCCGCCGCCTCGCACGTGCGCAGCCGGCGCGTCGCCTTGAGTGACGACTGGTGGAGCCGCGACCACGGACCCCTGCTCGCTCAGCGCGAGGGGGACGGCGCGCCGCTCGCGTTGATCCCCACCCGCGCCGGCGTCTACGATGTCGTCGAGCCGGGGGGCGAGCGCCGCGCGCTCACCGCCAAGCTGGCCGAGAGTGTCGTCGCCTTCGCCTACAGCTTCTATCGGCCCTTCCCCGACGGCACGCTGACCGCCCGCCAGCTGATGCGCTACTCGGTCACCGGGCTCCGCAACGAGTTTCGCTCCGTTGCCCTGGCGGGCGTGGCGGTAGGCGTGCTGAGCACGTTCGTTCCCACCATCACGGGCAAGGTGTTCGACACCGCCATCCCGGGCGCCGAGCGCGGCACGCTCATGCAGCTCGGCCTCGGTCTCTTCATGGTCGCGTTCGGCACCGCGGCCTTCAAGATCACCCAGAACGTCGCCATGCTCCGCGTGCAGAGCAAGATGGACTACTCGGCGCAGGCGGCGGTCTGGGACCGCATGCTCAACTTGCCGGTGACCTTCTTCCGCCGCTTTTCCTCCGGCGACCTTTCCGACCGCGCCGGCGCCATCGATCGCATGCGCTCGATCGTCGCCGGCACCGGCGTGGCGGCTCTGCTCGGCACCTTCGCGTCGATGTTCAACGCCGTGCAGATGTGCCTCTACAACGCCGCCCTGGCGGTGGTGGCCATCGGGCTCACCCTTCTCTACGTGGCCGTCACGACCGGCCTCAACTACCTCAAGCTGCGCCTGCAGAGAATCGAGGCACAGCAGCGTGGCCGCATCGGCGGCCAGGTGCTCCAGCTCGTCCGCGGCGTGCCCAAGCTGCGTGTCTCGGGAACCGAGCCGCACGCCTTCCGCGTCTGGGCCGGCGACTTCGCCGCCATGCGCCGCACGTCCTTCAAGATCGGCGCCATCGGCAACTTCGTGCCGGTGTGGAACGGCGGCTTCCCGCTGCTCTCCTCCATTGCCATCTTCGCCTGCGTCGTCGCGCTCGCTGCCAAGGCGCTCGAGAAGGGGGAGCCTTTCAACCTCAGCACCGGCGACTTCCTGGCCTTCAACGCCGCCTTCGGCATCTTCCTCGGCGCCATGCAGGCGCTCGGCGACGCCTCGGTGTCGCTGCTCAACGTGGTGCCGGTGTACGAGCGGCTGCGCCCCATCCTGCAGGAGCCTCCCGAGGTCGACCGCAGCAAACAGCCCCCGGCCAAGCTGCGCGGCGGGATCGAGATCTCCCACGTCTCCTTCCGCTATGGCGCCGATGCCCCCTGGGTGCTGAAAGACCTGTCACTGCGCATCGAGCCGGGCGAGTTCGTCGCCCTGGTAGGCGGCTCGGGCTCGGGCAAGTCGACCCTGCTCAAGGTCATGCTCGGCTTCGAGGTGCCCGAAAAAGGTGCCGTCTATTACGACGGGCAGGACCTCTCCACGCTCGACGTACGCCTGTTGCGTCAGCAACTCGGCGTGGTACTGCAGGAGAGCCGCCTCTTGCCCGCCGACATCTTCCGCAACATCGTCGGCAGCAGCGCCCGCACCATCGCCGAGGCCTGGGAGGCGGCCCGCAAGGCCGGCTTCGACGAGGACGTCAAGCGCATGCCCATGGGCATGCATACCTACGTCAGCGAGGGCGGGGGCGGCTTCTCCGGCGGCCAGAAGCAGCGGCTGATGATCGCCCGTGCCCTCGTGCACAAGCCGAAGATCCTCTTCCTCGACGAGGCCACGAGCGCCCTCGACAACCGCACCCAGGCGATCGTCACCGAGAGCATGAGTCGCCTGCAGTCGACCCGCGTCGTCATCGCCCATCGCCTCTCCACCATCGTCGACGCCGACCGCATCTGCTACCTCGAGCAGGGAGAGCTCAAGGAGATGGGGAGCTACCAGGAGCTCATGGACAAGAACGGCCTCTTCGCCGCGCTGGCTCGGCGTCAGCTCGCGTGAGCGTGCTGCCGGCCGAGCCCGAGGAGGTGGCACAAGGGCGCGCGGAGCGGCTGCGCGCGCTGGATGTGCCGGCCGCGGTGCTACCCGAGCTGCTCGCCTACACCGCGCACCCCTACGGCGCGCCGCCGGCCGTGCCGCTGCCACTGCCCGACGAGCCGCACCTCGCCGCGTGGCGCGAGTACGCGGCGGAAGCGGGAGTGGGAAAGGCGGAGGCGGAGCGGGGCGCCGCGGCGGCGTTGCGGCGCCGGCTGGTGCAGCTCCAGTTCCCCATTGCGGCGGGGATGGCGACCGCGCCCTCCTATCGGGCTGCGACCTTGCGCGGCGTACCGCCACCGCCCAGCGAGGGCGTGGAGCTCGTCGATCCCGCCGGCATCACCCTCGCGATCCACGCGACACCGGCGGGGGCCGTGCCGGTGGTGGTGGCGCGCCACCGCGCCGACTTCGAGACCCTGGTGCGAGCGCTCGCCTCCCGCAACGAGCCGGTGCCAGTGCCGGCGTCGATGGGCGCGTGCCTCGTCCAGGGCCTCGTCAATCAGGACCGCGTGGCCCGCTACCGGGCCCGCTGGGCCGCACAGGCGGCGGAGGCCTCCGAAGCGGCCTGGCAGCAAGAGATGGGGCGACTGGCCGCCGACAAACCGAGCTATCAGGACCGGCTCGTCCTGCTCTCGAGCGGCGCCTACGCGGGCGTGCCGGCGAGCGAGGTGGGGCGCGACGAGGGACGGTGGCTCGCCGACTCGCTGCGCATCCGGGGCGAGCACGAGTGCTTCCACTACCTGACGGTCCGCCTCTTCGGGCGCATGCGCAGCAACGCCCTCGACGAGGTGGTGGCCGACCTCGCCGGCCTCGCAGCCTCCGACGGCGCCTACTCGCCGCCGCTCGCGCGGCGAGTCCTCGGCCTCGAAGGCGATCTCCTGCACCCCCGCCCGGACGCGCGGCTGCTGCTCTACTGCGCGGAGCTCTCGTCGCCCGCGCAGGCGGCACTCGCCGCTCTGGTGGGAACCGCCATCGACGGGTTGGCGCGGCTGTGCGACGAGGTCGGGCTCGCCGCCAACTCTGCCTCGCGCGGGCCCCTGCTGCTCGCCGCGGCCGCCCGTGGGCTCGATGGCCTCGGCCTCGCCGGCCGACACTGAAGCCGCCCCCGCCGGCAAAGCCGGCGTCCCCCTCCCACGCCTATCCTTGCGGCAGTCGGAAGTCGAAGGCGAAGGTGCCGATCATGAGGCGGTCGCCATCCGCGAGGGGCGCCTCATCGACGCGCTCGCCGTTGACGAAGGTGCCGTTGGTGGACTTGAGGTCGTAGACGCGGTAGCCGTCGGCGGTGAGGCGGATCTCGGCGTGCCGGGTCGACACCGCCGGCTCCTGCAGGCGGATCTGGTTGCGGACGCCGCGGCCGAGGGTGGTGAGCGGCTCGACCGGCAGCTCGCGACGGCGGTCGATGGGGCGTTCGCTCACCAAGACGGCAGGGCGGAAGATCACGGTCGGTCCGGCGGGGGCCGGGAGCTGGGCGGAGATCAGCATGGTCGCCTGCGAGGAAGTCACCGGCGGCTGCGGCACGTCGACGGCGGTGGTGAGGCCGCCGTCCTGGCCCCGCGGTGCCGGAGGGGGCGGTGGGGCCGACGGGGGGGCCGGCTCCTCGAGTACGGGTTCGTCGCGTATGGGTGCGGGGACGAAGGGTGGAACCGGCGCGGCGAGCTCTGCCGCCGCGGCAGGAGGTGTCGCCGGCACCGACTCGAGCAGACCCCACACCTCCTCGACGCTTGCGAGCTCGGCTTGCCGCTCGGCGAGCGCCGGGCTGAGCGGGGCGAGTCGCTTGGCGAGCTCGGCTTCGTCGAGCTCGCCGAGGCGAGCGCGCAGCCGCAGCTCCTCTTCGTCGTGGCGCTGGTTGTCGAGCGCCGCCTGCAGCGCGGCGCGTCGGTCGGCCACCCGTTGCCGCGGCTCTTGGAGGGCCTGCTCCAAGGTCCGGCCGCGCTCGGCGAGAGCGGCGAGGCGCCCCTCGTAGTCGCGCTGCACCCGCGTCCAGACCACCTGCGAGACGCCCGTCCGCTCGTCGTCGAGCTTGGCGAGACGTCCCGCTAGCGTCTCCTGCTCGGCACGCAAGGCAAGCAGCTGGTCGAGCAGCTCACGATCGGCGCCGAGGACGTCGCCGGGAGAGAGGGTCACGCCCGCGAGGTTAGCAGCAGACCGTTGCAGACTCTAGAGACGCTGGTCAGCCGTCGGCGCGGGAAACGCGACGACGATAGCCCGATGCGCTCACCAAGCCGAACGGCCAAACCACCCCGCTGGTGCGCGCGCGGACGTGCGCACGCGTCGACCACTTCCGCGACGCCATTCACGGTGCTACTCTCCTCCGCATGCGGCTCGCCGATCCTCTCCGCTGAGTCGGACCGCCATCGCCTGACGGCCTAGCGCCGTCGCCCGGCGGGATTTCACTCCCGCCGCCGATCCGGTTCCCCTTCCAGCTCGAGGAGGTCGCAGGACCGCTCCGTCTCCGGAGGCCGTCGTCCGCGGCGACGGCCGACAGCTCTCCCGCCCCACTCCCCCGTCGCCACCGCAACGCGGCTGGTGGCCTGCCCTCGTGGAGGCACTGGCGGGCAACGAGCGGGACTTCACGCGCGGCGGGCTGCGCCGCGCCGTGGCGCTGCTCGCCATCCCGATGATGCTCGAGATGGCGATGGAGTCGGTGTTCGCCGTCGTCGACGTCTTCTTCGTGGCGCGGCTCGGGGTCGACTCGATCGCCACGGTGGGGCTCACCGAGGCCATGCTCATCATCGTCTTCGCGCTCGCCATCGGTCTCTCAATGGCCGCGACCGCCACCGTCGCGCGGCGCATCGGCGAGGGCGACCGGGAGGGGGCGGCAGTGGCGGCCGTCCAGGTGCTGCTGCTCGGGCTGCTGCTCTCCGCCGCCGTCAGCGCCGTCGGCCTGCTCGGCGCCCGCCGGCTGCTGATGCTGATGGGCGCCACGCCCGGCGTCGTCGCCGCCGGCACCGGCTACACCCGCTGCATGCTCGGCGGCGCGCTGACCATCGTGCTGCTCTTCCTCGCCAACGCCGTCTTTCGCGGCGCCGGCGACGCCGCCATTGCCATGCGCGCGCTCTGGCTCGCCAATGCCATCAACATCGTCCTCGACCCCTGCCTGATCTTCGGCCTCGGCCCCTTCCCCGCGCTCGGCGTCACCGGCGCTGCGGTGGCCACCAACATCGGCCGCGGCGTGGGCGTGCTCTACGTGCTGTCGCGGTTGCTGCGCGGGCGCGGCCGGGTGGCCGTGGCCTGGCGGCACCTGCGGGTCGATGGAGCCGTGATGGCCCGCATCGGGCGGGTGGCGCTCGGCGGCATCGCCCAGTACCTGGTCGAGACCTCGAGCTGGCTGCTGGTGACCCGCATCCTCGCCGGCTTCGGCGGCGCGGTGCTGGCCGGCTACACCATCGCCATCCGCGTCGTGGTGTTCACGTTCCTGCCCGCCTGGGGACTGTCCAACGCCGCCGCCACGCTGGTGGGTCAGAACCTCGGCGCCGGTCGTCCGCGGCGAGCCGAGCTGTCGGTGTGGCTGACCGCCCGCTACAACCTCTACTTCATGGGAACGGCGGCCATCGTCCTGCTGCTGCTGCCGGCACCGATCGTGCGCGTGTTCACCAGCGATCCCGCGGTCGTGGAGAGCGGAGCTCTGGTGCTGCGCTGGATCGCCGCCTGCTACCTGCCGCTCGCCTACGGCTTGGTGGTGCTGGCAGCCTTCAACGGCGCCGGCGACACCACGACGCCCACCGTCATCAGGCTGGTGACTCACTGGCTGGGGCAGCTCGGCCTCGGCTGGTACCTGGCCCACCCGCTCGGCCTGGGCCCGATCGGCGTGCTGGTTGCCGCGGTCGGTGCCGATCTGGGGTTCGGGGTGATCGGCATCGCCGCCTTTCGGCGCGGGCGATGGAAGGTGAAAGCGGTGTGAGTGATGCGCTGCAGCCCGGTACCCCAGTCGCGCCGTGGGCGCGCCGGTACGCACCTCCAGAGAGGCCGCCAACCTGCCGACCTGCCTGAGGTCCGTCCTCGGTTGACAGCTCGAGACACCACGCCCGGCGCGGGCCATACCGGGCCTCGCGCGCGAGAACAGAACCGCCGTGCCCGCGTCGGGGCCGGCGCTTACGCCGGTGGCGCGACGGCTACTGTCGGCCGTCGGGCAGCGTTGGCACGAGCTGGGTCTCGGTGTAGCCGGCGGGCATCGCGAAGGTGGTGGCCGGCACCGCCTCCTCCTGCAGCGACGTCACCTCCATGCTGGTGGTGACGGTGCTCTCGCGGCCGCGCTGGTCCTTGGTCTTGGTCACCGCCACCATCTTCAGCGGCACTCCCTGGATCCCCTTCTTGACCTCGCTCGCGATCATCGCGTCGAGGTCGGCGATGCCCGTGCGCGGCGGCTCGCGGCGCAGCCAGGCGCCGAGGCCGGCGTCGGTGAGGGCGGTGGTGGTCCAGGTGTCGGTGACGGTGTCGTTGTGGCCCGACTGCCCCATGCCCATCACCTTGAACTCGGAGTCGTAGCTGGTGCGGAAGCGGTAGTGCGTGGTGGGGTGGCCGAGCATGGCACCGCCCGGCTCTTCGGCGAGCTTCTCCACCTTCTGGTTGGAGAAGCTGATCTTCACCATCGGCCCCAACCCTTTGAGCATGGCCCCTGCCCCCGCCATCACGGCGCCGAGATCGAAGGAGGCGTAGGTCTTCTCATCCGGGTCGACGAGGTAGATGGTCTTGCCGCCGTCGCTGGTGAGCAGGTAGGTGCCCTTGGCCATCAGCGGGTTGGTGCTCTCGGCGAACACCACCTTGGCGTGGTCGCCGTCAACCCATCCCTCGGCGCGGATGGTCTGCGCGCCGCGCTCGGCATCGGTCTTGGTGATCGACTGGTAGTGCAGGCCGGCGCGGGCCGGGGCGGCGAGGGCGCCGCCGAGGGTGAGGGTCGCGAAGACGAGGGCGAGCTGCTTCATGCCGTGTCTCTCCTGGTTGTGAAGTCTGTTCAGTCGCTCTCCACCGGCAGCCCGGCGCGCTTCCACGCGCCCATGCCACCGGTCACGTTGACGATGTCGCGGCGCCCCTGGCGTTGCAGCAGGCTGGCGACGACGGTCGAGCGGTAGCCGCCGCCGCACATCACCGCCAACGGCCCCGCCGGCACGTCGCCCGGACGCTCCGCCACCTCACCGCCCACCAGGTGGCGAGCGCCGCGCACGTGCCCCTGCCCCCACTCGCCGTCGGCGCGCACGTCGAGGAGGGTGGGGGCGCCGGCGTCGGCGAGCCGCTGCGCCAGCTCACCCACCGAGACCTGCGGCAGGGTGGCGAGCGGCAAGCCGCGCTCGAGCCACCGCTCCATGCCCCCCGCGAGATAACCGGCAAGGCCGTCGAGGCCGACGCGCACCAGCGCCCGCGCGGCGGGATCGACGTCCTCGTCGTCGCCCGCGACGAGCAGCAGCGGCCGATCGTAAGGCACCACCCAGGCGGCCCAGGTCGACAGGGAGCCGCCGCGGATGCCGATTCCCAGCGCACCCGGTACGTGGCCACCGCCGAAGGCGAGCTGGTCGCGCAGGTCGATGACGACGTGCTCGCCGTCGAGGGCGAGCTGCTGGAAGCGCGCGACCGGCAGCGCGTCGACGGCTGGGCGGATGCCCAGCGGGCGCGGCCCGGCAGCATTGAGCTCCTTCATCCGCCGGTAGTAGGGCGGCAGCGGCGGCGCGCTGTCGAGGATGCGCGCCACGAAGCCCTCCTCGTCGAGCTGCGGGTCGAGGAAGGGATTGGCGATGCGCTCGAAGCCGAGGGTGGAGAACGGGCGGTTGCTCATGCCGCTGCCGCACATCGAGCCGGCGCCGTGGCCGGGATGGATCTCGAGGCCGTCGGGGAGAGCCGCGAGCTTGACGCGCACGCTGCGGAAGAGCGACTGCGCGAGCCCGCGCTTGGCCTCCTCGCCGAGCAGGTCGGGCCGGCCGAGCGAGCCGACGAAGAGGAAGTCGCCGCTCAGCATCGCCACCGGGACGGCAGCGGCGCGGGCGGTGTCATAGACCAGGAAGGCGAGGTGCTCGGGTGTGTGGCCGGGGGTGTGCAGCGCCACCAGCCGCACCTTGCCGAGCTCGACGGCGTCGCCATCGCGCAGCTCATCGTGGGCGAAGGCCACCTCGTAGCGCTCGCCGGCGTCGTAGGCCGAGAGCAGCAGACGGGCCCCGCTGGCGGCGGCCAGCTCGCGCGCGCCGGAGGCGAAATCGGCGTGCACGTGGGTCTCCAGCACGTGAGTGATGGCGAGGCCGCGCTGCCGGGCGAAGTCGAGGTAGACGTCGACGTCTCGCCGCGGGTCGATGATCGCCACCTGGCGGGCTCCCTCGCAGCCGACGGCGTAGGAGTACTGCGAGAGGCCTGGGTCTTCGAAGCGTTCGAGGAGCATGAGCAATGGGGGTACGCAAACGCTTTCATCCCGTCATCGCGAGGGCGCGCCGCGCCCTCGGCGATCTCGAACGACGAGATTGCTTCGTCGCTGCGCTCCTCGCAATGACGATCCGTCGTTACTGTAGCAGCCGACCCGCCATACGATGCGCAGCCATGAGCGACGTCACCTTCCTCGGCGCCTGCGGCACGGTCACCGGCAGCATGTCCCTGCTCGCCTGGGGGGAGCACAAGGTGCTCGTCGACTGCGGCATGTTCCAGGGCGGCCTCGAGCTCGAGCAGCGCAACCGCGAGCCGTTCCCGTTCGCGCCGGTAGCCATCGATGCGGTGGTGCTGACGCACGCCCACCTCGATCACAGCGGCCGCCTGCCGCTGTTGGCGCTGCAGGGCTTCCGCGGACCCATCTACTGCAGCCGCCCCACCCGCGGGCTGGTCTCGCTGGTGCTGCGCGATGCCGCCAAGCTGCAGGAGGAAGAGGCGGGCTACGCGCGCCGGCACAACTACAGCCGCCACGCCGAGCCGACGCCGCTCTATCGCGAGGAGGATGCCCGCCAGGCCCTGCAGCACATCCGCCGCGTCGCCTTCGACGAGCCGTTCGAGGTGCTTCCCGGCATCTCGGTGCGCCTGCGCCGCGCCGGTCACCTGCTGGGAGCCGCCACCGCCGAGCTCACCGCCAAGGGGAGCGACGGCGAGCGCCGCACTTGGTGCTTCTCCGGCGACGTCGGCCGCTTCGGCGTCCCCATCCTGCAGGACCCCGAGCCGCCGCTCTCGACCCCCGACACCGTGCTGCTCGAGTCGACCTACGGCGACCGCCGCCATCCGGCAGGCGACCCGCGCGCGGCGCTTGGCGAGATCATCCGCGAGACCTTCGGCCGCGGCGGCATGCTGCTCATCCCCGCCTTCGCCCTCGGCCGCACGCAGGACCTCCTCTACCATCTCGCCGCGCTCGTCGACGCCGGCGAGCTCGCCGCCGACACCGTGTTCGTCGACAGCCCGATGGCCATCAGCGCCACCGAGCTGTATGCCGAGTTCCCCGGCGAGTACGACGAGGACCTGACCGCGCTGGTGGCGGCCGACAAGAGCCCCTTCGCTCTCGAGCGCTTCGCCCGCTGTCGCACGCGGGAGCAGTCGCAGGCCCTCAACGCGCGCCGCGAGCCGGCGGTGATCGTCGCCGGCAGCGGCATGGCCAACGGCGGGCGCATCGTCCACCACCTGGAGCTGCGCCTCCCCGACCCGCGCAACACCGTGCTCTTCGCCGGCTTCCAGGCGGCAGGCACGCGTGGCCGCGCCCTCGTCGACGGTGCCCAGGAGCTGGCGATCCACGGTCACACCGTGCCGGTGCGGGCGCAGGTGAAGACCCTACAGATGCTCTCCGCCCACGGCGACCGCGACGAGCTGCTGCGCTGGGCCCGCGCCCTGCCCGCCCCGCCGCGCCGGGTCTTCCTCAACCACGGCGAGGACCCCTCCCGCGAGTCCCTCGCCCGCGCCCTCCAGGCCGAGGTCGGCTGGCCGCTACCGGGGCTGCCGATCCACGGGCAGAAGGTGCCGTTCTAGGAGATCTGGCGAGCTGGCAAGCGGGCACTGCGCAAGCCGCGCAAGCTTCGCAAGAGCCTAGCAACCTCGTCATCGCGAGCGAAGGGCGCGCCGCAGGCGCGCCCGCAGCGCGGCGATCTCGACGCCGCGCCCTCC
>DASYUP010000562.1:0-6256 GCA_036001185.1 Thermoanaerobaculia bacterium | reverse complement strand
ACGGAGTGCGGAACTACCAGGCGCGCAACCTGATGCGCGAGATGCGGGTGGGCGACGCGGTGCTCTTCTACCACTCGGGCCCGCCCGAGCCCCACGTCGCCGGCGTGGCGCGGGTCGCCCGCGAGGCCTATCCCGACGCCTCGGCGTGGGACCCCAAGTCGGAGTACCACGATCCGGCGTCGACGCCGCAGGAGCCGCGGTGGTACGTGGTGGACGTGCAGGGTGAGCAGGCGCTGCCGGCGCCGGTGACCCTCGCCGAGCTCAAGGCGAATCCGCGTCTCGCGGCGATGAAGCTGGTGCAGCGCGGGCAGCGGCTGAGCGTGCAGCCGGTTGCGCCGGAGGAGTTCGCTGAGGTCCTGCGGATGGCGGAGAAGGAGAAGCGCGCTGCGCGGCGGTGAGGTCGCGCGGCTGGCCGAGCTCCAGCACCCAGAGCGTGGTCGGCGAGCCGCCCTCTTCGCCGTCGGCGATGCCGATGCCGACGTCGACCAGCGCGGGGTCGAGGATGTTGCCGCGGTGGCCGCGCGACACCATCCAGCGGCGGACGACGACGTCGGGGTCGAAGACCCCCTTGGCGACGTTCTCGGCGGCGCAGCGATAGTCGTAGCCCGCCGCCACCATTCGCCAGGCGAGGCCGTGCCCCTCGGGGGTGATGTGGCCGTAGTAGCGGCGCGCCAGCATGTCCCCCGCGTGGGCCTCGGCCGCCCGTTGCAGCCGCGGCTCGCTGACCAGCGGCGGCAGACCGGCGGCGGCGCGCTCGGCGTTGACGCTCGCCAGCAGGTCCATGCGCAGGAGGAAGCGCTCGTCGGCTGGCGGAGCGGCGGTGGCGGCGGCGCCGAGCGCCAGGGCGAGCCCCAGGCAGGCGAGGATGCGATTCGACACGGTGGCCCGTGATCTTCCGTCAACGACTGCGGTGCCGCCACGCTACCGCGAAGAAGCCACGTCGCGCTGTGAAGCGCACTGCATGGCCGCGGCCCGACCGGCTAGCCCGGTGCGGCCAGATCGAGAACCCCGGGCCGCACCGGCTAACCTGGTGCGGCCAAATCTAGGACCCACAGCGCCGTGACCTCGCCGTTCTCCTCCGTGCGCGCCATGCCGATGCCGGCGTGGATCGGCGGGCGCGAGAGGATGTTCTGGCGGTGGGCGGAGGAGAGCATCCAACGCTCGACCACCTCGGCGGGCGTGAACAGCCCCTTGGCGATGTTCTCGGCAATCCAGCGGTAGCCGTACTCCGCGTGGCGGGCTCGCCAGGCGGGCGAATGCCCCTCGGGACTCTCGTGATCGAAGTAGCGGTGCGCCGCCATGTCCTCGGCATGCGCCTGCGCCGCCGCTTCCAGCCGCGGATCGGTGACCAGCGGCGGCAGCCCCTGCGTCGCCCGCTCGGCGTTGACGAGGGCCAGCACACCGGCGCGGATGGTGGCCACGTCGTCTAGAGGAGCGGCAAGGCGGCGCTCCCAGGTGAGGCGGGGCAGGGCGAAGAGCAACGACCAGAGGGGCGGCTCGACGTCCGCCGCGTAGGCGGCGCCGAAGCTCTCGAAGTCGCCCATCACCACTGCCGCGTAGCCGTCGGGGTCGCTCGCCTGCCACTGCCGCAGCAGCGCGGCAGCGTCGCGCGGACCCTGCACCAGCCGCTGCCGCCAGGCGTAGGGGCGATAGCCGGCGTGACGCAGGTCCTGGGTGAGCGCCGTGACCGTTTCGGGTGTGCCGTCGAGATCGCCACTGGCCGCGGCGCCCGCCGCTCGCTGCGCCGCCACCTTGACCAGCGGCGGGGCGGCGGCGAGCGGGGGCAGGCCGGTCGCGGCGCGCGCCGCGTTGAGGGCGACGAGGAGCTCGGCGGTGGGATCGGCGGGGAGATGGGGCGCCAGCGCCGCGCCAGCAGCGGGGTCGGCGGCCGGCGCCGCGGCAATGGCCACGGCAGCCCCAGGCGCCGGAGTGGGCGACGCCGGCAGTCCCGGGGAGGCCGGCACCGGGCCGGCGAGCACGGCTGGCAGGGCGAGGACGGCGCAGGTGAGGATGCGGAGGCGCGGCATCGCGCGGGAGAACGGCGCCCACCGGCGCCGCATTTCCACCGTCCGCCGCCAGGCCCTCGGCATGCGGCGATGGTACCCTGCCGGGCGCGACCCGACGGTGCCCTCGCACCGGCGGTCACGCCGCCATCGGCCCATGAACGATCCCCTCACCCACGCCGCCGCCACCGTCGCGGCGACCGGCCCGGAGCGGCCACCGCTCTCGGACTTCCTGCCCGCGGCGCCGGCGCCGAGCGATGAGCTGCTCGACCGCTTCCTCGCCTGGGCGACGGCGCAGGGGCTCGAGCTCTACCCGGCGCAGGAGGAGGCGCTGCTCGAGCTGTGGGCGGGGCGGCACGTGGTGCTCGCCACTCCCACCGGCTCCGGCAAGTCGCTGGTCGCTCTCGGGCTGCAGTTCAAGGCCGCCGCCGAGGGGCGGCGCTCGCTCTACACCAGCCCGATCAAGGCGCTGGCGAGCGAGAAGTTCTTCGCCCTCTGCGCCCTCTTCGGCGCCGAGCGGGTGGGGATGCTGACCGGCGACGCCAGCATCAACCCCACCGCGCCGGTCGTCTGCTGCACGGCCGAGGTGCTGTCGAACATGGCGCTGCGGCAGCCGGCGGTGGACGCCCCCTACGTGGTGATGGACGAGTTCCACTACTACGCCGACGCCGAGCGCGGCGTCGCCTGGCAGGTGCCGCTGCTGCTGCTCGGCGGCACCCAGTTCCTCCTCATGTCGGCAACCCTCGGCAACACCGCCCCCATCGAGGAGGACCTGGCGCGGCGCAGCGGCCGCGAGGTGGCGCGGGTGGCCAGCGAGCAACGCCCAGTGCCGCTCGAGTTCGAGTATCGGGAGACGCCGTTGCACGAGACGGTGCAGGAGCTCGTCGACTCCGAGCGCGTGCCGGCCTACGTCGTCAACTTCACCCAGCGGGAGTGTGCCGAGCTGGCGCAGAGCCTCACCAGCATGCAGCTCACCAGCCGCGAGGAGCGCGAGCGCCTGCGCGACGCCATCGGCGACTTCCGCTTCGACACCCCCTACGGCAAGGAGGCGCGGCGGCTGCTCGGCTTCGGCATCGGCATCCACCACGCCGGGCTGCTTCCGAAGTACCGCCTGCTCGTCGAGCAGCTGGCGCAGCAGGGGCTGCTGAAGGTGATCTGCGGCACCGACACGCTGGGGGTCGGCGTCAACATCCCCATCCGCACGGTGCTGTTCAACAAGCTCGCCAAATACGACGGCCGGAAGGTGAGCCTGCTGTCGGTGCGCGACTTCAAGCAGATCGCCGGTCGCGCCGGCAGGAGAGGGTTCGACAGCCGCGGCTTCGTGGTGGCGCAGGCGCCGGAGCACGTCATCGAGGTGCGGCGCGCGGAGGGGAAGAAGCGCAAGGCGAAGGCGCCGCCGAAGGGCGAGGTGCAGTGGAGCGCCGAGACCTTCGAGCGGCTCATCCGCCAGCCTCCCGAGCCGCTGCGCTCGAGCTTCAAGATCACCCACGGCATGGTGCTCGACCTGGTGCAGCGCGACGGCGAGCTCGACGACGCCAACTGCGACAACTTTTACTCTCTGCGTGAGCTTATCCGCCGTTGCCACGAAGACGAGGCGGGCAAGCGCCGGCTGGTGCGGCACGCCGCGCAGGTGGTGCGCTCGCTGTTCCGCACCGGGGTGCTGAAGATGCGCCGCGACACCCGCAGCGGCTACCGCTGGGTGGTGGTCGACGAGGAGCTGCAGCGCGAGTTCTCGCTGCACCAGGCGCTGTCGCTCTTCCTCGTCGACGCCATCGAGCAGCTCGATCCGCAGGCGCCCGACTACGCCCTCGACCTGCTGTCGCTGGTCGAAGCGGTGCTCGAGGATCCCGACGTCATCCTGCGCCGCCAGGTGGACAAGCAGAAGGACGAGCTGGTGGCGCGCATGAAGGCCGAGGGAGTCGAGTACGAGGAGCGCATGGAGCGGCTCGAGGAGGTCACCCATCCGAAGCCGCTCGCCGAGCTCATCTACGGCACCTTTCGCGAGTTCCGCGCCCGCCACCCCTGGCTGGGCAACGAGGCCATCCGCCCGAAGTCGATCGGCCGCGACCTGCTCGAGCGCTACGCCTCCTTCGCCGACTACGTACGGCTCTACGGCCTGCAACGCAGCGAGGGCGTGCTGCTGCGCTACCTGTCGCAGCTCTACAAGACGCTGCAGCAGGGAGTGCCCGAGCGGGCGATCAACGAAGGGGTGGTCGAGGCGACGGCCGTCTTCCGCACCCTCCTCGAGCACACCGACACCAGCCTGCTGGCGGAGTGGGAGAGCCTGCTCCACCCGGAGCTGCGGGCGCAGAAAGCGGAAGAGCGCCAGCGCGCCCGCGCCAACCTGCGTGCCTGGGAGCTGCTCCACGACCCCAAGGCCTTCGCGGCGCGGGTGCGGGCCGAGCTGCACCAGCTGGCGGCGGCGCTGGCGCGGGGAGAATGGGAGGATGCCGCCGCGGCCGTGCGCTCCGAGCCCGGCGATCCCTGGCCCGCGGAGCGCTTCGAGCGCGCCATGGCTCCGCTGTTGGCCGAATATGGTGCCGTCGACCTGACGCCGCGGGCGCGCCAGGCGGCGCTCACCCGCATCGAGGCGGTGGCGCCGCGGCGCTGGGAGGTCACCCACAACCTGCTGGACCCGGAGGGGGAGGGGAGCTGGCACCTGCGGGGGACGATCGACCTCGGCCAAGGACAGGTCCCCGAGGGCCCCCTGCTCCGTCTCGAGGGGATCGAGCCGTAGGGGGAACCAGCCACCCTGTAAGGTGACGGTTTCGCCCGGCCCGGCGAGCCAGCGTGCCATGGCGGCCGGTTGGCCCGGGTGGCGCGCCGATTTGGCCGCAGTGCGGCGACGCCGAAACGGCAGGGAGCCACAAAATGTGGCGCTCCGGTGGCGGCGACCCCCGTGGGGTTGGGGGGTGGGCCGTCGCCGGGGGGCGCCGAAGGCCGCCGCGGCTCGACCAAAAGCACCGCGGCCCCCTTTCGGGGGCCGCTCCGCTGTGTCTAACTCGTTCTGCTGATTGACCCGAGTGGATACGAGGGAGGTTCCGGTCTCGGGTTGGGTCTCTTGGCTTTACCCCTGTGGTTAGGGGAAAGGGGCAAGAAGGTGGGGTGAGGGGTGGAGATCATGAGATCTCACGAGATAAGGTAGGTCATTCGATTCGGTAAGCGGAACCTCCCTCGTAGGTGTTCTCTGCGTTCTGAGAACCGCTAGCTAGCAAGGTGTGTGCCACGCAGTGGGTTGCCTTGCTCGCCATGCCTCTAACAACGTATTACGGGCGGCGCCTCTTCCGCGTTGCGGCGAGAGGCGCCTTGCCGGCCGCCGCGGCGGGTCGCCCCTTCGACGGACGAGCAGGAGTGGCCTCCACCGGCGCTGCCGTCTCGGCGAGCCGGGCGAGAGCGGCGGCCACGTCGGCCTTCTCGGCGAGCACGGCGACCATGGGGTCCGCCGCATTGCGGCGCAGGCGGGCGGGGACGCTGTCGATGGTGAAGCGCTTGATGTCGAGGGTCGGCACCACCTCCTGCCAGCGCAGGGGGGTCGACACCGGCGCCCCGGGCAGCGGACGCACGCACCAGGGAGCGGCCAGCAGCTGGCCGCGCCGGTTCTGCAGGTAGTCGACGTAGACCTTGCCGCCGCGGGCCGAGATCTGGCGGGTGATGGTGGCGATCCGCGGGTGGCGCCGCACCACCAGCTGGGCCAGTAGCTCGCCCAGCATGCGGCTCTGCTCGTAGTCGAGTGCCGCGCCGAGCGGCACTAACACGTGCAGGCCGCTACTGCCGCTGGTCTTGACGTAGCTCGGCAGCCCCAGCTCCTCGCACAGCTCGTGGAGGGCGCGCGCCAGCTCGACGACGTGCGCGAAGGGAGCGCCCTTGGGGTCGAGGTCGAGGATGCACCAGTCGGGACGCTCGAGGTGCGGCGCGCTGCTGGCCCAGAGGTGGAAGGGGATGGTCCCCAGGTTGACGAGGTAGAGCAGCGCCTCCTCGCTCGGCACCGTGGCATAGCGGATCTCCCGCCCGGCATCTTCGCTCCACGCCGGCAGAGTGGGGATCCAGGACGGCAGGAACTCGGGAGAGTTCTTCTGGTAGAACGACTTGCCGGCGATGCCGTCGGGGTAGCGGGTGAGCACCACCGGGCGGTCGCGGAGGTAGGGGAGCATCCAGCGCGCCGCCTTGCGGTAGTAGGCGATGAGGTCCCCCTTGGTGTAGCCGTCGTCAGGCCAGTAGACCTTGTCGAGATTGGACAGGGCCACCCCGCGCGC
>DASYUP010000561.1:0-14508 GCA_036001185.1 Thermoanaerobaculia bacterium | reverse complement strand
GCACCTACTCGGCGCTGGAGTGGCTGCCGCAGCATGTGGCGCTCACCGAGATCCGGCTGTGGCGGGAAGGAACGAAGATCCACGGCCTCGGCCTGTGCAGCGTCGTGCTGCCGGCGAGCGACACCATGCTGTTCCCCCAGCGCTTCGACACGCGGGTGCGCAGCGGCGGCTCATTCGACCTTCCCCTGGCGCGCTGCGGCGGCACCCTGCGGCCGGTGAGCGGCGGGCTCGAGCTCACCGGCCGCGACCCGCGCGACTGGCGGTGGCGGCGGACGGTCCTGCTGGAGCATGCCACCCGGGTGGCCGATCCGGCTCTCGACCTCGTGCCCGGCACCGACCTCGCGGCCTGGAGGCAGTGGATGAGGTCGGTGGTGCCGCCGGTGGTGCAGTGGAAGGCGCCGCCGCGGCCAGCGGCTGCTGCCGAGCCAGCGGCGCCGGCGGCGAATCGCTGACGGCGGTCGGCGGAGCGGGCGCGCGTGTGGCCTTCGCCACAGACCGGGGCTTGGTTGCCGCGGTACTCTGCGATTGGACCCCGGTCATGCTCGGCATCTTGCCCCGTCGTCTCCCCGTCCTCGCTCTGGGCGCGGCGGTCGCTCTGCTCGCCGCCGCGCGCGGGGGCGCCGACACCGTGGCGCCACTGCCCTACCCACTGGTCTACGTCCGTGCTCCCTACTTCGGCGCCAGCGCGCAGAACAGCGTCTGGCCCGACACCGTGCGGCCGCTCGTCCCCGACCCGGGCGCGGTGCTCGTCGTGCTGTCGGCCAGCGGCACTCGCGAGGTGCTCTTCCCGCTGGCCGGCTACCGCAGCCTCATCGACACCCCAGCCGGGCGGCCGCTCAGCGTCGGCTCGGTGGCCGACCCCAACGTCTCTTTCGACGGCCGCTGGGTGCTGTTCACCTGGTACCACGACCTGACGCAGCGCAACGGCCAGCGCGACGGCCTGTCGACGGCGGGGGCCGACCTCTACAAGCTCGACCTCGTCAACCGGCAGCTGGTGCGCCTCACCACCCAGCGACACACTCCCAACAGCGGCAACGGCGCCAGCTTCGACCCCGCCAGTTCGCAGAGCAACTTCCCGCGCGTCGGCGTCTTCAACACCGGCGGCACCTAGGCGCCCGGCGGCCGCATCGTCTTCACCTCCAGCCGCAACGACCTGCTGCCGCCCAAGGCCTTCAGCCTGGGGCAGCGGACCATGCAGCTCTTCGTCATGCGCGACGACGGCAGCAACGTCGAGCAGATCGGCCACCTCAACCTGGCGATGGCGCTGCACCCGCAGGTGCTGCTGGACGGCCGCATCGCCTTCTCGAGCTGGGAGGAGCACGGGGCGCGCGACATGCGCCAGTTCCCGCTGTGGGCGATCGGCCCCGACGGCCGCGGCTGGACCAGCCTCTCGGGCTACTCCGAGATCGCCCTCGTGCACCACTTCTCGACCCAGATGCCCAACGGTGACCTGGTCGTCTGCCGCTACTACAACCTCAACAACAACGGCTTCGGCGACCTGGTGCGCTATCCCATCGACCCGCCGGGACCCGACTTCGGCACCGCCGACCCGCCGCCCGGCAGCGGCGTCATCCCCTTCGAGCGCGTCGGGCAGGTACGGCTCACGCCCTTCACCACGCCGGAGGACTTCCCGGCGCCCTGCCCGGGCTACGAGGACAACCCCTACGGCTCGTCGGTGAACCCCAGCCTCTGCGCCGGCGCGGCGCGACGCGGCAAGCTCACCCACCCGGCGGTGGCACCCAGCGCCGCCGGCGACCCGGCGCAGGCCGACCTGCTCGCCGTCTACTCGCCGGGGCCGGCGAACCACAACGGCATCGCCGTCGGCGCCGGCACCACCACGCCCTGGTATCACGGCGAGATCGTGCTGCTGCCCGACGGCGCGCCGATTCCGGTGCCGGTGGCGAGCCAGCCCGGGCGCCCACCCGGCATGGTGACGGTGGTCGCCGAGGACGGCTTCAACTTGCAGTGGCCGCGCGCGGTGGTCTCCTACCGGCGGCTCTACGGACGCGCCGAGCCCGCCGGCTGGCCCGAGCTGGGCGACGCGACAATCGCCGACGAGGGGCTCGTTCCCGGAGAGCCCTTCGGCCTCATCGGCAGCTCGTCGCTGCTCTGGCGCGACAGCGAGCCGGCGCTCGGTCTCTACCAGCCCGACCGCGACCCCTGGAACGCCTCGCGCGCGTTCCTCTACGGCTGGCTGCACCAGGGGGCGGACGCCGGCGTCTACGGCGACGCCGACGTCTACGCCGTGCGCATTCTCATGCAGCAGGCGGGCACCGACCGCACTTATCCCAACGGCGGCCCCGGTTTCGACGTCGTCGGCGGCGAGCGCATGCGCATCCTCGGCGAGGTGCCGGTGCGTGGGCCGCTGTCGGGCAAGAGCGGCAGTCCCACCGTCGTTCACCCGGACGGGCGCACGGCGGCCGACACCTCGTTCCTCGTCAAGGTGCCGGCCGACACCTCGATCACCTTCCAGACCCTCGACCAGCGCGGCATGGTCCTCAACATGGCGCAGACCTGGCACCAGGTGCGCGCCGGCGAGGCGCGCTACGACTGCGGCGGCTGTCACGCGCACAGCAAGGCGCCGCTCGACTTCGGCCTCACGGTGGCTTCGCACGCCGACTACCCGGTGCGCGACCTCGCCCACACGACACCGCTGCTCGCCTTCGACGGCGCCGGCCAGCCGACGCTGCAGACGGTGGCGTCGCACCAGGTGACGGTCGAGTACTTCCGCGACGTGGTGCCCATCCTCGAGGCCCGCTGTGCGAGCTGCCACGGGATCAGCAGCCCGGCGGCAGGGCTGGTGCTGGCGGCGGCCGCCCCTTGGATGGATGGGCGGCCGCGCGCCTATCGCGAGCTGGTCACCGCCGGCGGCTACCTCGACCCGCAGCTCACCCGCTACGTGCGCGCCTTCCAGTCGCGCCAGAGCCTGCTGCTGTGGAAGGTGTGGGGCGAGCGGCTGGACGGGCGGCACAACGCCGACCGCGCCGACGACCTCGACTACGCCGGCTCGACGGCGCACCCCGACGGCGTCGGAGTCGCCGGTATGACGCGCGCCGAGAAGCTCACCCTGGCGCGCTGGGTCGACCTCGGCGCCGGCATCGACCTCGGTTCACCATGGGGCTTCCTCGAGGACGACCTGCGGCCGACGCTGGTGCTGCGGCCGTCGATCGAGCAGGCGCTCGCCGCCGGGGCCGTCGCCACGCTGGAGGTCGCCGCCTTCGACGTCGAGAGCGGCGTCGCCGCCGGCTCGTTACAGGTGACAGCCGACGTCGCCCTCGGCGGCTTCCTGGCGGGCGCCAACCTCGCCCAGGGCGCCACCCTCGATCCCGAGGGGAGCGTCTACCGCCTGGTGCTGCCGCGCGCGGTGGCCACCGTCGAGAACGTCACCTTCACCGCCCGCGTGCGCGATGCCGCCGGGCACTGGACGGAGCTGCGGCGCACCTACGGCCCGAAGCGCGGCAGCTTCTTTGCCGACGGCTTCGAGAGCGCCGACACCTCGGTCTGGTCTGCCAGCCGCTGAGCGGCGCCCGCGCCTCGCCACTCTCGCCTGGGGTGCGCGCCCCGGCGAAGGATCGCGGTGGCCGCGGCATCCAAAGCGGGCAGAAGGAGGGTCACACGATGTGGACCATGACGAAGAGTGGGTGGGCGCGGGTGCTCGTGATGGTGGCGATGATCTGGCTGCTGCCGGCGCCCGGAGTCGCCGGCGGCCGCTGCACGGATACCGCCAAGGCACTGTTCCGCGCTTGCGGTCTCTCGGTGCAGGACGACTGGTGGGTGGCCAGCGCGAAGTGCATCAACGTCTCCGACGCGGGGGAGCGGCAGGATTGCTATGGCGAGGCAGGGCAGGAGCGACGCGAGAGCAGCGAAGTCTGTGAGGATCAGCTCGATACTCGCCTGGCGGCCTGCGGGGTGCTCGGCGAGGGACGCTACGACCCCGCCTTGGATCCCGCGGACTTCGACACCAGCTTCGCCCATCCGGCGCACCCGAATCCCTACTTCCCGATCGCCATCGGCAATCACTGGGAATTCCGCAGCGCCAGTGAGACGAACACGCTGGAGATCCTCGACCAGACGAAGCTCATCAATGGCGTGACCTGTGTCGTCCAGCGCGACCAGGTGTTCAAGGACGGCGCCCTCAAGGAGAACACCGACGACTGGTTCGCGCAGGCCAAAGACGGCACCGTCTGGTACTGCGGTGAGGAGGTGAAGGACTACCAGTCCTTCGACGGCGACCAGCCCAAGCTCCCCGAGCTGGTGAGCATCGACGGTTCCTTCAAGGCGGGGCGCGACCGTGACAAGCCGGGCATCATCTTCCTCACCTCGCCGGCGGTCGACGACGCCTACCTGGAGGAGTTTTCCCTCGGCAACGCCGAGGACGTGACCGAGATCCTGTCGACGAGCTACTCCTTCGGCCACGACGCGGAGCTCGACGAGGTGGTGCCGGCGGTGCTCGCCAACGCCCTCTGCCACGGCGACTGCGTGGTGACCAAGAACTACTCGCTGCTCGAGCCGGGCATCTTCGCCCGCAAGTACTACGCCCGCGGCATCGGCGTCTTCCTCGAGATCGAGCCCGACGAGGGGAACGTGATCCGGCTCGTCAGCTGCAACCTCGATCCCCGCTGCGCCACGTTGCCCCAGCCGTAGGGCGGCGGGCAACGCGCTAGTCGCGCCCGAGCGACTTCATGAAGTAGACGAACAGCCAGTCCAGACCGTGCGGGAAGGGGGGTGGCCGCCAGCAGTGCTGGCAGCCACCTCACCCCTCGTATTTGCAGTGCAGGATCAGCTTCTCGAGGTCGCGGAAGCTCGGCGTCGAGCAGCGCCAGGAGATGCCGATTTCGGGGGGAGGCAACGCAGGAAGGCCGGCCGAACTCCCTCACCTCGCCCCCACCTCTCGCCCCCACCTCTCGCCCCCGGTCGGCGCCCGCTGCCGGTGCGACGGCGAACCGCCCGGGTTTCCCTGGCTAGAATCCTGGCGATGGTCTTCTCCGCGCTCGGCTGCCAGGTCGATCCGCTGCTCCGCCTGGTGACGGATGCCACGGGTCGCACCACGCGGCTCGAGCCCAAGGCATGCGACCTCCTCGTGGTGCTGGCGGGCAAGCCGCACGAGGTCTTCTCCGTCGAGCAGCTCATCGAGTCGGTGTGGGCGGGGAAGTTCGTCACCTCGGACGTGGTGATGGTGGCCATCTACGCACTGCGCCAGGCCTTCGGCGACAGCGCTCGCCAGCCGCGCTTCATCGAGACCGTGCGTGGCCGCGGCTATCGCTGGATCGCGCCGCTCGATGGCGAGGCGGCGACCACCCCGCCGCCAGCGATGCGGAGATCTCCGCCGGTTGCCCTCGCCCTGCTCGCCGTGATCCTGCTGCTGATATCCGCCGGCTGCGCCTGGCTGCTGCTGCGCCGGCCCGCGCCGCTGCCGTCGATGACCCGCACTGCCGCCTTGCTGCGCGCCCAGGCGCGCGGCCTCTTCTTCGGCGACCGGCGCACCGCCGCCGACATGGAAAAAGCAGTGGAGGAGTTCCGCCGCGCCATCGCCATCGACGCGCGCTTCGCCGAGCCGCACGCCGCGCTCGCCGAGTCCTTGGTCCGCCAGATGGAGATGAACGCCGAGGTGAGCGCTGCCAGGGAGGCGGAAGCGCGTCGCGAGGCGTCGCGGGCCATGGCGCTCGACCCGCAGTCGTCGCTCGCGCACGCCGCCCGGGCCTCCGTGCAGTTCGTGCTCGATCGCGACATGGTGGGGGCCGAGGCGAGCTTCCGCCGGGCCCTCGAGCTCGACTCGTCGATTCCCAGCGTCCACCGGCGCTACGGCTACCTGCTGGCCGCCAACGGCCGCTTCCCCGAGGCCCTCGGCCACGCCCGGACGGCCAGTGAGCTCGCCCCGACGTCCTCCTCGACCTTCGCCGATCTCGGTTGGATCGAGCTGGTCGCCGGCGACGTGGCGGCGGCCGAGCGCGACCTGCGCGAGGCGGTGCGCCTCGACCCGACGAATGGGGGCGCGGCGATGACCCTCGCCTCCTGTCTCGACGCCACGGGGCGGGAGAAGGAGGCGTGGGGCGAATACCGCCGGGCGCTATCGCTCGTCGGTGTCCCTCCCGCCGTCCTGGCGACGGCAGACGCGGCCTTCGCCGCCGGCGGGCTGCGGGGTGTCTACGCAAGCATGGCGGGGAGGCGGCGTCTGCCGCGCTTCGTCGCCGCCCTTTACGCCGCGCGGGCGGGGCGCCGAGCCGACGCGCTGGCCCTGCTCGGGGAGTCGGTGGCGCGGCGCGAACCGATGACCCTCTGGATCGCCGTCGATCCCGACTTCGCGTCGCTGCATCACGATGCCGCCTTCATGGCGCTCGCCCGCCGGGCCGGCGTTGGCGATGCAGCTCGCTGAGGAGGCAGCGCAATGCCTTCTCCGCCGTCCGCGGTGAGGTCGTCGCTCCACAGCAGGTTGGTGCCGCCGGCGGCCACCACCTTGGCCTCGGCGCCGAGATCGAGGGCGGCAGCGGGAACGCCCACCAGCAGGCTTCTGGCGTCCTCGCCGGGGCGCAGCAGCACGTCACTGGCGAGCTTGGCGTACCGCGAGGCCATCGCACCCTCGCCGTCGGTGACGCCCACGGTGCCGAAGTAGCCATCCTCCTCGCGGGTCACCCAAGCGGTAACCAGCCGGTCGAAGTGGAAGCTGGACCCGCGGCCCCACCACGGCACGTCGCCGGCCGAGTCGCCGTCGCGATCGATGACGAGGTTGACGCCGAACGCCGGTGGCAGGTCGCGCTCGAAGGTGAGACGGAACCAGAGCCGCCGAGCGTCGTGTGCCAGCGCCAGCGAGCGCACGTCGGGCGCGGCGGGCTGGGCGCCGTCGCCCGCCGGATCGTCGCCGAGTGCGAGCCACGCCAGCCCGCCGACGGCCGAGGCCGCTACCCATGAGCGGTGCTCGACGCGCGCGGCGAGCTCCTGCGCCAGCGCCGCGTCGGGACGCATGGCAAGGAGGCGGGCCATGTCGGCGCGAATCGCCGCCACTTCTGGCCGCTCGGTCGCCAAGCGGACGATCGCGTACCAGGCGTGGGCCTCCACGTCCCAGGGGCCGGGGCGGACGCTCTCGTGCGCATGGCGGGCGTCGAGCCGCTGCACCAGGTCGCGGTAGGCCTGGATCCCCGCCGGCGGTGCCGGGCCCACCGGGTTGATCGACCTTGCCAGGGCGTCGAAGAACGCCACTGGGGGCGCCAGGGCATCGAGCTTCACCGCGCTCCGCAGACGCTCGCGCATCGCCGCCCGCACCTCGGGCGGGATGGGGCCGAGCATGAAGGCCGAGGCGCGGATCGCCGCGCTGAGCACCAGCGCATCGGCGAAGCGCACGTCCAGCGCCGCCGCGTGATCGGCATGCCGGATGCCTTCGACGGCGAGGCGGCGCAAGGTCGCGGGGTCGTTGTTTCCGGTGTAGAGTTGCGCCCACACGGCGAGCGCCACCAGATAGTGGGCGTCGCGCGCGAGCGGCGCCGTACCCGACGCCTCGGCGTCGGCGGCGAGCAGGGCGGCCCGCTCGCGTCCGAGTCGCAGGCCTTCGTCGTCGTAGCGGATGGCGGCGTCCTCGATGAGCTCCCGCGCCAGGCCCACCTGGCGGGCGAGGTCGTTCTCCGGCGCGGCGGCGAGCAGCAAGGTCAGCAGGATCGCTTTCATGACGAACCTCCCTCCGCGCACCATGCGGCGCGAGAGTGGCGTTCGTCCTGAGGAGGCGCTGAGGATCTGCTGAGGGGGTGGAGCGGGCCACGATTCGTGGTGAAATCCCGTTCATGACCAATCTGCCCGCCTACGAGCGCGACCCGCGGCTGCGCGAGCTCGACGTCGAGGTCCTGGCCACCGGCGACGAGGGGGGACGCGCCTGGGTCCGCCTGTCGGACACGGTGCTCTACCCCGAGGGCGGTGGCCAGCCCGCGGACCGCGGGTGGCTCGGGGAGGTCCCCGTCGAAGACGTGCAACGGCGCGACGGCGACGTCCGCCACTACCTGGCGGGGCCGGTCTCGCCCGGGCCGGCAAGGCTGCGGCTCGATTGGGCGCGGCGCTTCGATCACATGCAGCAGCACACCGCCCAGCACCTGCTCTCGGCCCTGGCCGCCGACCGCTTCGGGTGGGAGACGACCTCGTTCCACCTCGGCCCGGCGACCTGCGACGTCGAGCTGGGGGTCGCGGCCTTGCCGGCAGCCGTACTGGCCCAGCTCGAAGAGGCGATCGCCGCCGCGGTGCGCGAAGCGCTGCCGGTGAGCACGCGGCGGGTGCCGGAGAACGCCCTGGCGAGCCTCGCGGTGCGCAGCCGCGGTCTGCCCGCGGGCCACGTGGGGGACGTGCGCCTGGTGGAGATCGCCGGGCTCGACCTCAACACCTGCGGCGGCACTCATCTCGCTTCGACGGCAGAGATCGAGTGCGTGAAGCTCCTGGGCAGCGAGCCAATGCGCGGCGGCACACGCCTGCAGTGGGTGGCGGGCGGCCGCGTGCGGACGCGCCTCGCCGCTCACGAGGCGCGCACCGAGTCGCTGCGCCGCACGCTCGAGGCGGCCGACGACGAGCTAGTGGCGGTGGCCGCCGCGAGGATCGCCCAGCTACGCGACGCCGAGCGGCTGCGGCGGCGCCTGGACGAGCGCCTCGCCGACGCGGAGGTCGCCCGGCTGCTGGCAGCCGCGCCCACCGGAGCCTTCGTCGACGCTCACTTCGACGACGCCGACGGCAGCTTCCTGCAGCGGGTGTCGAGCGGCTTCGCCGCCGGCCCGGGTACGGCCCTCGCCCTGCTCACCGCTCAGACCGGCGACGCGGCATTCTTCGCCCTGGCTGCGCAGGGCGGGGCGACCGTGGACCTGAAGGCGCTGGGCGTCCGCGCGGCAGCGGCGCTCGCCGGCCGTGGCGGCGGCTCGGGACGTCTCTACCAGGGCAAGGCGGGGTCGCTCGCCGGCCGGGCGGCGTTGGTCGAGGAGCTGGCCGGGTTGCAACGAGCGTAGAGTTCACCTGAGGGGCCCGAACGATGAGCAAGCTGCTGCGCGGTCTGGTGGCGGGTTACGGGGCGAAGAAGCTGGGCGGCTGCGGGTGCGGAGGGATCCTGCTGTTCCTGCTCTTCTGGTGGCTGCTTGGGCACTCGGGCATCCATATCTTTCAGTAGCTGGGCTGGGCGGCGCGCCGCGCGCCAAGGTCGCGACTACCGCCGGCCCGGCGAGCCGCGCTTGCGATCCCGCCGGCGGCGGGGGACGCGCTCCGGCGGATCGCCGTCGTCGTCGCGCTTGCGGAGCTCGACGACCTGGGTGCCGTTCATCTGGCGCGCGAGGGCCTCTATGTCGTCAGGCCGGATCGGCACGCCGGCCAGAGCTCCCAGCTCGAGCATGCCGTACAGGAAGATCTTTGCCAGTGCGTTCTTTCGCGCCACCATCCCTCCTCGCGCCAGTTCCCGGAAGCGAACACGGGGACGGGCGGAGGCACGGGGGGACCGCGGAAGAAGGCGCGCGGCGCCAGCTCGACCTGGCGGACGCGGGGCTCGAGCGCTCGATGACAGACAGGTTTCGCGGGCGGCGCGGCGAGGAGGTCGCCCGCGTCCGTGCCCGGCGCCAGCCCCCAGGCGGCCGCCGGCAGGGCGAGCGCCACGAGCAGGACGGCGGCGAGGCAGAGGATGGCAACTGGCTTGCGCATGAGCCATCTCCATCTTACGGCCTCCCGCGGTCGAGGTGAGGGGCGAGTCAGCTACAATCTCTTCTCAGATCCCCCCAAGAGGTGCTTGGTCATGGTCAAGCCCGGGTCGCTTTTCCTCGCTCTCTTGCTGCCCGTCGTGGCGCTCTCGCCGCCCCTGCCGGCCGCCGCAAAGGCTCAGGTGGCGCGCACGTACAAGATCGACTTCGAGAACGAGGGCCTGCCGGCGCGGCAGAAGGAGCTGCTCGGCCACTACGCCGACCAGATCGTCCAGTGGGCCTCCGTCGGGCCGCTGGTGAAGGCGGCCGAGGCGCAGAGCGGCCGACCGTTGACCATGGATCACATCCATCAGATCGACGTCGCGTGGCAGCGCGGCGAGGACCCCGAGGGGCTCGCCACCGGCCTCGCTCACAACGATTGCGCGCAAGCGCTGCAGTCGATCCTCGCCGCCAACCCCGGCTACGGCGAGGCATTCGTCTGCGACTCGCGAGGCGCCCTGGTCTGCATGTCGCGACGCACCAGCGACTACTGGCAGGGGGACGAGGCGAAATGGACCCGCGCCTGGGCCGGCGGCACCGGCGTCGTCTTCGTCTCCAAGGTGGCCCACGACGACAGCACGGGCACCGACCTCATGCACATCTCGGTACCCATTCGCGCCGGCAGCCGGCTGGTGGGCGTGCTGACGATGGGCAAGCTGCTGGCCGGGAACTGACCTGGCGCCACGCTGTCCCGCCGGGATTGGGGGACAGCTAGACTCCCGGGGACGCCGGTGACGGCAGCCGCCGCCTGATCCGCGGCCGGGCGGGCGGCCCGCCGGCTAGCGCCGCTCGAGCGCGAGCAGCGTCCAGTCGTCGGCGCGGGGTCCCGGGGCGCGCGCCTCGACGGCGGCCACCAAGGCGTCCAGCCAGGAGGAGATGTCGGTCTTGCCGTCACCGGCCACCAGGGCGGCTAGCGCCTCGTAGCCGAGGGGCTCGCCGCCGGCGGTGAGCGCCTCCGGCAGCCCGTCGGTGAGGAGGAGGGCGCGCGCGCCGGGCGCGAGCGGCACTCGCAGGCACTCACGCGTCACCCCGGCGCGCAGGCCGAGCGGCAACCGGGCTCCCGGGACCGAGAGGATCTGCGGCTCGGCGCCCGCCACCAGCAGGTAGGGATCCGGCAGCCCGGCATTGCCGAGCTCGAGAAGCCCGTTCGCGGGGTCGAGCCGAGCGTAGGCGAGGGCCACGAACTCACGCGGCGCGAGCTCTTCGAGGAGGCTGGCGTCGAGGGCCGCCAGCGTCTCCGTGACGCTGCGGCCGGCCGCCAGCAGGGGCAGGCGCGATTTCACCGCCGCCATGATCAGCGCCGCGCCCATGCCCTTGCCCGAGACGTCGCCGACCGCCACGCCGAGCGCGCCGTCGGCGAGCCGGAAGACGTCGTAGAAATCGCCGGCGACGTAGGTCGCCGGCAGGTTGCGGGCAGCGATGCGGAACCCGTCGCCGGCGATCTCGGCGGGCGGCTGCAGCCGCAGCTGGATGACGCGCGCGAGCGCCAGCTCGTTCTCCGCCACCTCCGCCTCGTGCAGGCGCTCCACGCTCTGTCGCAGCCGCTCCTGCAGCAGCCCATGGAAGTGGAGCGCCAGCCCGATGAGCGTGGCGAGGCCGCCGAGAATGCCGAGCATGATGGCGTCGTTGGCGCCCGGCCTGCCGAGGCCGACGGCGAAGAGCCGGCCGCCGATCGGCACGCCGAGGACGTAACCGAGGCAGCCGCCGACGAAGTACACCAACCCCCACGCCAGCACCCGTTGGCGCGCCGGCAGGCGGTCGACCCGCGACTGCCAGAGACGGTAGGACAGGCGGCACGCGCTGTAGATCGACAGGCCGACGAAGAGCGAGAAGGCGAGGCCCCGCCAGTGGAGGAACCCCGGCCTGCCGATGCCGATCAGCAGCCAGATCAGCAGCGAAACCAGGGCGATGAGGCCGATCTCGATGACGTAGGCCGAGGTGACGCGCCGCGCGGGAACCCTTGGGGTGACCACCGGACGGCATGCTATGCCGTTCGCGGGCTCGGCGGGCCGAGCTCGAGTGGCGTGAGCCGTGGTGAGATTCGGCCGCCGATGCGAACGGCAGGCACCATCCGTCGGCGTAGAGTTAGGGGAGCGTCGCCGGTGCGATGCGCCGCGGCGCGCCGAGGTGCCCGCGCATGGCCCGTGGCTGGGAGAGCAAGTCGGTCGAGTCGCAGATCGCCGAAGGCAAGCAGGGCGAGGAGCAGCACGGCCCGCTGAACGCCGAGGAGCGCCAGCTGCGCCAGCGCCGCCACGCCCTCGAGCTGTCGCGCGCCCACGTCGTCGAGGAGCTGGCGGTGACCTCCGCACCCGCCCGCCGAGCAGCGCTCGAGAGCGCGCTCGCCACACTCGACGCCGAGCTGGCGAAGCTCGCGGCGGGTAAGCCCTAGCCGCCGCCGTGATGGCGCATCGATTGCATGTTTTTTAGGGGCGCTGGCGGCGCCGCTGCTCCAGCGGTGCCGAGCCGCGGGAGGTGTCGACTATGGCAACGTGTGAAGTCTGCGGCAACGACTACGACAAGAGCTTCCTGGTGGAACGGGGCGGCGAGCGGCACACCTTCGATTCCTTCGAGTGCGCCATCCATGCGCTCGCCCCTCGCTGCGCTCACTGCGGCTGTGCGGTCGTCGGCCACGGCGTCGAGTCCGAGGGGACGATCTACTGCTGTGCCCACTGCGCGCAGCGCAGCGGCGAGGGCCGGCTGCGCGACCGCGCCTGAGCGGGAGGACGAGACCATGCCCGAGAAGAAGACCATCGAGGCGGCGGCCAGGGACCGCCGGCAGGGCAAGTCGCCCAGCACGCAGGCCGGCGAGTTCGTGCGCGAGGAGATCCATCACGTTCGCGAGGGCCAACACGGGGCGCGCTCGAGCAAGCAGGCGATCGCCATCGGCCTCGCCAAGGCGCGCCGCGCCGGCGTCGCCCTGCCGCCACCCGAGAAGGGGAAGGGCTCGGCGGAGACCCGCGAGCACGCCAAGCGCGATGTGGCGGCCGGCAAACATCCGCGGAGGAAGGTGTCGGCGGCTCGCTCGCGGGCGACGCGCAGCGAGCTGAAGCGCGAGGGCAAGAGCGCCGCCTCGCACACCGCGCTCGCTCGGCAGGCGCACAGCGCGGCGAAGAAGCGCACGGCCGGCGAACGCTCGGCCGCCGCGCGCAAGGCGGCGCGGACCAAGGGGCCGGCGAAGCGTTCGGCGGCGGCCCGCAAGGCGGCCCGCACGCGCGCGGCGCATCGGCGCTGAGGAACGGACGCGGAGGGGGCGGCGAGCACAACCGCCGCGCGCCGCCCGTGGGGGCGGCTTGGTAGAGTCTCGGGCATGGACTCCGTGGAGACGCGTATGCGCGCAGCGTTCGAGCTGCATGAGCTAACCATCGCCATGCGACGCCAGGTGCTCGCCCGCGAGTACCCCGCCGAGAACCGCGTGCAGGTCGAAGCACGGTTGCGGGCTTGGCTCCTCCACGGTGAGCTGCCGCGGCCTCCAGACGACTCCGAGCCTCCCCGTTGAGCGCCCTCGCAGCCGCCCTCGCCCGCATCGGCGGTGACCTCGACGAGCTAGGCCGCCCCTGGGCCCTGGTGGGGGCGCTGGCGGTTGCCGCGCGCGCCGAAGCACGCGCGACGCTCGACGTCGACGTCGCAGTGGCGGTGGCTGACCCTGCGGAAGCCGCTGCTCTGGTGGCCGACCTGCGCGGGCGCGGCTACCGATGGGAGGCCGACTTCGGCACCGCGATGACGACGCTGGCGGTCCCCAGCGACAGCACGGCCGACCTGCGACTCGATCTGCTCTTCTCGCTCGCCGGCACCGAAGACGTCGTCGCCCGAGCGGCCGAGAGGCTGACAGTCCTGCCGGGTCTGGAGCTCCCGGTGGCGTTGCGAGGCGATCTCATCGCGCTCTCGCCGCCGGCGCTCAGGGGCGCGAGCACGACTGGCGCGACGTGCGCGCGCTCGTCCGCGGGGCGAATGCCGCCGACCTCGCGCGAGCGCGCCAGTCGATCGGCGGCTAATCGGCCGCGGCCGGCCGGCCGTGGCCCCGCTCGATCGCCAGCAGGAACTGCGTCATCTCCGTCAGTAGCTGGCCGAGGTAGGGGCTCGGTCCCATGATCTCGTGGCCGGCGCCGGGGAACACGCGCAGCGTCACCGGTACGCGATATCGCTTCAGCTTGTCCGCCAGGACCTGCGCCTGGCCGAGCGGCACCAGCACGTCGCTGTCGCCCTGGAAGAGCAGCACCCGCGGGTCGCCGCGGCTGACGCGGAAGAGCGGCGAGGCGGCGTCGGGGTTCTGGCCGCCGAGGTAGCTGGCGATGGCCTCCTTGAGTTGCTCGAAGGGGGTGTCGGCGACCAGCGCCCGCAGGTCCGACGGGCCGGCGCCGCTGACGATGCCGGCGATCCCCGAGCGGTCGGCGAGGCCGGCCATCAGCGCCAGGTTGCCGCCCGCCGAGTAACCGATGACGACGATGCGGCGCGGGGCGGGGTAGCCGTACGCCCGCCCATGCTTGCGCAGCCAGCGGACCGCCGCCTGCACGTCATCGAGGGCGGCCGGGAAGACGTGCTCCGGTGCCAGCCGGTAGTTGATCGTCGCCGACACGAAGCCGCCCTGCGCGTAGAGCTGCGCGTAGCCGCTCAGGCTCTCCTTCTGATTCGTGACGTCGACGAAGCCACCGCCATGGATGAAGACGAGCGCCGTTCGCAGCGGCGGCCCTGCGGGCACGTAGAGGTCGAGCTGCTGGCCGCTGGCGCTGAAGGTCTCGTCGAGGAACGGGGTATACGTCTGCTGCGCCGCCGCCGGCGGCGACGCCGGCCCGCCGGCGAGGAGGGCGAGCACCGCCAGGGCGATCGCGGA
>DASYUP010000560.1:0-2742 GCA_036001185.1 Thermoanaerobaculia bacterium | reverse complement strand
GCCGCAGAACGTCGCCGCCCTCATCGACCTCGGGGCCTACCACTTCTTGACCGGCGACCACGGCGGCGCGGTGCAGTACTTCCAGCGCGCCGCCACCGCCGACCCCAACAGCGCCGCCGCCTACTACAACCTGAGCCAGGCCTACTCCGACGCCTACCAGTTCGGCGAGCAGCGCAACGCCCTGGCGCACGCCCGCGCCATCGACGAGGCGCGCGTCAACCGCTGGATCCAGGAGTCGGGCGGCGATCGCGTCATCACCTTCAACGGCGGCCTCAAGCGCCGCGACCGAGTGTTCCGTGAGCTGCGCGTGACCATGCAGGGCCCGTCCGCCAAGAGCGTCCAGTCGGTGCGCCGCTGGCTGCCGCTCGGCCTGGCGGTGATCGCGCTGGCCTTCGCCATCGCCCTCCTGCGCGTGCTGCCGCGCGGCGACAGCCCGCCGCCGCCGCGGCTGGTGAACCGGCCGGGGCTGGTGGCGACGGCGCTGCGCGTGGCGCTGCCGGGCATCCCCTCTGCCGAGGACGGCAACGGCGGGCGCGCCTACCTGGCGCTGCTGGTAGTGGCGCTGATGCTCGTCCTGCTGGGCGGCAGCCGGCTCATCTATCCCGTGCCCCTGGGGCTGCAGCCGGGCACCGGAGTGCCGACGACCTTGGCGGTGTTCACCCTCGCCGTCTTCCTCGGCGGGCGGGTGTGGGCGGATCTGCACTAGGTCAGTCCAACCCCTCTCCCTGACCCTCTCCCCTGTCAGGGGAGAGGGCACCCCACCCGGCCCCGGGTTTGCCCTAGGTCAGCTGCACACCTCTTCGTGACTCCCTTTGAGGCTCGCTGCCGGCGTCGGGCTCGACCGCGTCCACGGCGGCGGCCAGCGCCTGCTCGAGGTCGGCGCGCAGGTCGTCGGGGTCCTCGATGCCCACCGACAGACGCACCAGGTCGGGCGGCGGCGCCAGGCGCTCGCGCAGTTCGGCCGGCACGCTGGCGTGCGACATGGTGCAGGGGAGCGAGAGCGTCGACGTCACCGAGCCGAAGCTCACCGCCAGGGTGAACAGCCGCGTCGCCGCCACCAGCCGGCGCGAGCGCTCGGCGTCGCCGGTGGTGAACGACAGCACGGCGCCGTCGCCGGTCGCCTGGCGGCGGTGGACGAGGCGCGAGGCGGGGTCCGCCAGCGCCGGGTAGTAGACCCGCGACACCGCCGGGTGCGCCGCCAGCAGCTCCGCCAGCGCCGCGGCGGTGCGGCACTGGCGCTCCAGTCGCAGCGACAGCGTCTTGAGCCCGCGCAGCAGCAGCCAGCACTCGAAGGGCGCCAACGCCGTGCCCTCGGCGTTCTGGTTAAACGCCAGCTCTGCGGCCAGACCCGGCTCGTCGCCGACCGCCACCATACCGCCGGTGGTGTCCGAGTGGCCGCCGAGGAACTTGGTCGTCGACGCCACCACCAGATGGGCGCCGAGCTCCAGCGGCCGTTGCAGCAACGGCGTGAGCAGCGAGTTGTCGACCGCCAGCAACACGTCGCGCTCGCGGGCGAGCGCCGCCAGCGCCGGCAGGTCGGCGATGCCGAGCAAGGGGTTGCCCGGGCTCTCGACCAGCAGCAGCCGGGTGGCGGGGCCGAGGGCCGCCGCCACCTGCGCCGCGTCCGTGGCATCGACGTAGCGCACGGCGATCCCCTGCCGCGGCGCGACGCGTGAGAGGAGCCGGGCGGTGCCGCCGTAGAGGTCGTCGCCGGCGAGGATCTCGTCGCCGCTCGCGACGAGGCGGGTGACGGCGGCGAGGGCCGCCATGCCGCTCGCGAAGGCGAGGCCGAAGCGGCCTCCCTCGAGGGCGGCGATCTGCTCCTCGAAGAGGGCGCGCGTGGGGTTGGAAGTGCGGCTGTAGTCGTACTCACCGAGCTCGGTGGCGGTGGGCTGGCGGAAGGTGGCGGTCTGGTAGATCGGCGGCGACGTCGCGCTGTAAGGGTCGCGTGGGTCGCACGATCGCACGCAGCGGGTGGACAGGTTCATGGATGCACTCCTGGGAACAACGTGGCATTCGTGGCGGGCGAAACGTCGAGATCCCTCGTCGCTCCGCTGCTCGGGATACGCCTCGATCGCGGGCTGCGCCCGCTCCCTCGGCTACGCGGCGAGTGCCCCCGCCAGGTCGGCGATCAAGTCGGCGGGGTCCTCGAGCCCAACGGACAACCGGACGAGGCCGTCAGTGATGCCGGTGCGCTCGCGCTGCTCCGTGGGCACGGCGGCATGGGTCATCGACGCCGGGTGGGTGACGAGCGTCTCGGCGGCGCCGAGGTTCTCGGCGAGCGAGCAGAGGCGCAGCGCGTTCATCACGCGGATGCCGGCCTCCGTCCCGCCCTCGACCTCGAAGGCGAGCAGCGCGCCGCCCCCCTTCTGCTGGCGGAGGGCGAGCTCGTACTGGGGGAAGCTCGGGAGGCCCGGGTAGAGGATGCGGACGACGCGCGGGTGCGCCTCGAGCCAGGCGGCGACGACGGCCGCGTTGCGCGTGTGCCGCTCCATGCGCAGGGGGAGGGTCTTCACGCCCTGCAGCGTGAGCCAGGCGTTCCACGGCGACTGGATGGTGCCGGTGGCGTTGCGGTGCCATGTGAATTTCTCGTGCAGCGCCGCGTCGCTCGTCAGCAGCGCGCCGCCGACGGTGGCGTTGTGGCCGTCGATGAACTTGGTGGTCGACTGCAGCACGACGTCGGCGCCGAGCTCGAGGGGCCGCTGGAGCGCCGGCGAGAGGATCGTGTTGTCGACGACGACG
>DASYUP010000559.1:0-6497 GCA_036001185.1 Thermoanaerobaculia bacterium | reverse complement strand
ATCGAGCTTCTCGAGGAGCAGCGGCTGCTCCGCGATACCGTGCGCCGCTTCGCCGACGAGGTGGTCGCTCCCCGCGCCCGCGAGATCGACCAGAGCGGCGAGTTCCCGCGCGACAGCTTCGCCCAGGCCGCCGAGCTCGGGCTCGGCGGCGTCACCGTGCCCGAGCAGTACGGCGGCGCCGGCATGGACACCATCTCCTACTGCCTGGTCATCGAGGAGATCAGCCGCGTCTGCGCCAGCACCGGCGTCATCCTGTCGGTCAACAACTCGCTGGTCTGCGACCCGTTGCTCAAGTTCGGCAGCGAGGAGCAGAAGCAGCGCTTCCTGGAGCCCCTCGCTCGCGGCGAGAAGCTCGGCTGCTTCGCGCTCACCGAGCCCGGCGCCGGCAGCGACGCCGGCAGCCTGCGCACGACCGCACGGCGAGACGGCGACTCCTACGTTCTCAACGGCAACAAGGTGTTCATCACCAACGGTACCCATGCCGACACGGCGCTGGTCTTCGCCACCATCGACGCGGAGAAGAAGCACCGCGGCATCACCGCCTTCATCGTCCCCGCCGACACGCCCGGCTACCACCGCGGTGGCCACGAGTACAAGCTGGGCGTCAACGCCTCGGGTACCACCGAGCTGGCGTTCCAGGACATGCGGGTGCCGGCGGCGCAGCGGCTGGGGGAGGACGGCGAGGGCTTCAAGGTCGCCATGGCCACCCTCGACGGCGGCCGCGTCGGCATCTCGGCGCAGGCGGTGGGCATCGCCCGCGGCGCCTTCGAGGAGGCGATGGCCTACGCCCAGCAGCGCGAGCAGTTCGGCCACCCGATCGCCGACTTCCAGGCCATCCAGTTCTATCTCGCCGACATGTCCACCGAGATCGACGCCGCGCGGCTGCTCACCTGGAAGGCGGCGTGGGCCAAGGACCAGGGCCGCCGCTACTCGCTGGAGGCGGCGCAGGCCAAGCTCTTCTCGTCGCAGATGGCGCAGCGGGTCACCAACCTGGCGTTGCAGATCCACGGCGGCTACGGCTACACCAAGGAGTACAACGTCGAGCGCTACTTCCGCGACGCCCGCATCACCGAGATCTACGAGGGCACCAGCGAGATCCAGAAGCTGGTGATCGCGCGGGCCGTGCTGGAGGCGTAGGCGGCCGCCGCCGCCAGGGAAGGGGGCTCGGAGCGGGACGACAGCATGGCCACCCTGACCGATCACCCCGTCGGCGAACCGATCTCATTCGCCCTCTCCCCGGAGCAGGAGCTGCTGCGGCAGGAGGTGCGCCGCTTCGGCGAGCAGCGCCTGCGCCCCGGGCTCGCCGAGCGCGACGCCCAGCGCGAGCTCGCCCTCGACCTCGTCCGCGAGCTGGGCGCGATGGGTCTGCTCGGTTGCTTCGTCCCCGAGCGCTGGGGAGGCGCTGGCCTCGACCAGGTGAGCTACGTGGTCGCCGTCGAGGAGCTCGCTCGCGTCGACCCCGCCATCGCGGTGACCGTCAGCGTCAGCAACTCGGTCTGCTGCTGGCCCATCCTCGCCTTCGCCCGCGACGAGCTCAAGGAGAGGGCGCTGCGTGAGCTCGCCAGCGGCGAGGCACTAGGCGGCTTCGGGCTCACCGAGCCGGGCTCGGGCAGCGACGTCGCCAGCCTCAAGACGACGGCGCGACGCGACGGCGAAGATTGGGTGCTCGACGGCGAGAAGGCCTGGATCACCAACGCCGGCTTCGCCCGCTGGTACGTGGTAGTGGCGCGCACGCTGCCGGAGGGAGGCAGCCGCGGCCTCTCCGCCTTCGCCGTGCCGGCCGACGCCCCCGGTTTCGCGGTGGGCACGCCGGAGCACAAGCTGGGGCTGCGCTCCTCGCGGACCGCACCCATCTACTTCAACGGCTGCCGCATCCCGGCCGGGAACCTGCTGGGCGAGGAAGGGCAGGGCTTCAAGATCGCCATGGCGACCCTCGACCACTCGCGGCTGGGCATCGCCGCCCAGGCGGTGGGCATCCACCAGCGGTCCCTCGAGTTGGCGGTGGACTACGCGCGCGACCGCCGGCAGTTCGGCGCCCCCCTCGCCGAGCACCAGGCGATCCAGATGAAGATCGCCCAGATGGCCACCGAGCTCGCCGCCGCCCGGGAGCTCACCCGCGCCGCGGCGGCGATCGCCGACGCCGGCGGCCACGACGCCGGCCGCTTCGCCTCACAGGCCAAGCTCTACGCCAGCGAGGCCGCCAACCGCGCCTGCTGGGAGAGCCTGCAGGTGCACGGCGGCAACGGCTTCTCCGACGAATACGAGATCTCGAAGCTCTACCGCGACGTGCGAGTCACCGCCATCTATGAGGGGACCAGCGAGATGCAGCGGCTGGTGATCGCGCGGCGGCTGCTGCGCGGGTGATCGCCACGATGCGGTTTCCTTCACGGCTGGCGATCGGCTTCGCTGTCCTCGTTTCCATCGCCACGAAGGCGAGCGCCCTACCCACGCCGGTGCCGCAGCCGCTCTCAGCCGCCGAGCGCGAGGCGGTGCTACGAGTGACCGAGCTCTTCGACGGCGGCGCCGACCGGTGGTGGGAATGGTTGGCGGCCGGGTCGCGGCTACGGCGGTTCGGTCGGAGCGGGGCGGCCCAGTCGATCGCCGTGCGCACCGGACCGGTGATCGAGGCGCGATGGCGCCTGCAGACGGCCGTGTCGGAGCACGAGTCGGGCACCGTGATCTTCACCGTCGAGCAACCGTCGGGAATGGAGGACTGCGTCGTCCTCGACCTGGTGGAGGAGTCGGGGCGCTGGAAGCTGCGCGACGTGCGCAGCCTGATCGACATGCCACCAGAAAGAGGAGAGGGGGCGCACCGCTTGTCGACGGCAGCCGTCACGGCTGCGCGCGGACGGCGTGAGGGGCCACCGCGAGATGGTGCCGCCCTCTCCGTGCTCGGCGCGGGCTCTCTCCTCGTCGGCCTGCTGGCGCGCCGGCGCCGGCGGGTGCTAACCATGGCGGCGGCCGTCGGCGTGTGCTGCGCCATCGCGCTCGCGGCGACCTCGGAAGGTTGCCGCCAGGCGCCACCTGCTGCACCGCCAGCAGCCCAACCGGCGCCGCTCCCCAGCGACCCACTGGCGGCGCTGCTGCCGCTGCGCCAGGCGCTCGCCGCCGGGAGCGGCAACGACCCCGAGCTTCTTTTCTCGCGTGTGTCGGCCAACTCGCCGGCCACGGAGGTCGCACGGCTGTGGCATGCCGACCTCCGCTTGCGTCAGTCACGCGTCGCCGACGGGCAGGCTCTGCTGGCGCAGTCCCGCGGTGAGTTGCCGTTGCGGGACCTCGTCGAGGCGCGCCTCGCCTTCCTGCGCGGCGACGAGGCGAACGCTTTTCCCGCCTTCCGGCACGCCATCGCCGCCGGCACCGACTATGACGGGCTCCACCTCGAGCTCGCCGAAGCGTACCTGCTCCTCGGCTACCCCTACGAAGCGGAAGCCGAGGTCCAGCGCATGGCTGACGTAGGCACGCGCTCGGCCGAGGCGTACTACCTGTTGGCCGATATGGCCTCGCTGCAGGGCATGCCGGATCGCGGCGTCAAGCTCTTTCAGCTGGCGTGGCGCTTGCGCCCGATCGAGCGCGCGACCGTCCTGCAGGCGCCGGGCCTCGCTCGGTTGGCCACCCACCAAGAGGTCTTCGGCCTGCTGCGCCCCACCTCCGCGAGCGAGCCTCGGGTGGCGCTCGAGCCAGCGGCCCGCTCGCCTTTGCCGTTCCCGGCCGCGGCCCAACTCGCCGTGAGTGGCTGGCATCTCCGTGCCCGCGTGCGCGGCAACCGGCTCGAGGTGCCCTCGGGAGCCGTGCTCGCCCCGCCCGACGCCGCCATCGAAGACGCCGGCCTTCTCGCCCGGCGCGAGGAGGCGGAGGCGCTCGCCAACCTCGCCGACTGGGCCCGCACCGGCGCCGCCCGCGCCCTCGCCCAACCTGCGCTCCGTCGACAGCTCGAACGGGTCGCCTCGCTCTTGGCCCGGCAGGGACGCTGGTCCGACCTGGTGCAAGTGACTGCGGGGGTCGCGGAGCGCCTCGAAGAATCACCCCCCCGCCTCGTCACCCTGCGCGCCTCGGCGCTTCTCAAGCTCGGTCGTGATACCGATGCGCTCGAGCTCCTGCTCCGGCTGGCGAAGAGCGAGCGCGCGGGCCGCCGGCGAGATCCTGGCTCGCTGGTCATGCTGGCGGAGATCCTCGCTGGCCGCGGTGAGTACGACCTCGCGACGCGCCTGTTCCAGCGTGCCAGCTCCATGGCGCCGATCGTCAGCCCGCAACGGCTCGTCCAGATCGAGATGGAGAAACACCTCGTCGCGGACGGTTTGTCGATGGCAGCCGGCCCCTTCGCGCTGCGCTACCCGAAGAGCGCCAACCCCGCCTACGTGCATGCGCTCGGTGACGTTCTGGCGCAGGAGCGCCAGCGACTGCAGCGTTGGATCCCTGTGCCGTCCTCGCCGGCGCCGCCGCTCGGCGTCGACCTCTTTCCGGTACGCGAGTTCCTGTCGAGCTACGCCAATACGATGCCGGTCGTCGGCATCTTCGACGGCCGCATTCGCTTGCCATTCGCCGACCTCCCCCGCCTGAACCCCCGGCTGGTCGCCATCCTCTCCCACGAGCTCGCCCACGCCATGATCTCGGCGGCGACCAACGACCTGGCGCCGAAGTGGTTCCAGGAAGGCATGGCGCAGCACGTCGAGATGGTGGAGGTCAAGGCAAACCCCCTACCTGCTCTGTTCGAGGCCGATCACGCCCTGTCGCTGGTGATGGTCGACGCGGCGCTCGATGGCTTCAGTGAAGAGCATTTCGTCGAAGTCGCCTATCAGCAATCCGAGTGGACCGTGGCGTTCCTCGAGGAGCGCTTCGGTGCCGACGGTATTCACCGCTTGTTGAGCGCCTTCGCGGCGGGACAATCAACTGCGGATGCCCTGCCTGCCGCCCTTGGCATCACCGTGGCCGACCTCGATCAGCAGCTGCGCGACTGGAGCCTGGGCAAGGCGCCGAAGACGGTGCGCGCCCAGGAGATGCGGCACTACGAGCTTCAGGTGGCCCACGAGGTCCAGGCGGCGACGGCACCGGTAAAGCCGCGGGAGATGCCGCGCGTGAGCGGCACGGCGTCGACGGCAACCGCGGCGCCCAATGGCGAGCGACCGGAACGGCGCGGGGCCGAGGTGCGCTCGCCGGTGCCGGATTCGCCGGCGTTGAACGAGTGGTACCACCACTACCAGGCGACGATCTCGCCGGTGAGCGCGCGGCTTGGCCCCTTGCTGGGACCGCTTCGCGCCAACGTCCCCGACCCCGCCGCGCGCGGCGGCTGCCCGGCCGCCCGCCGGGCTGTCCAGGACCTGATGGCCGACGGCACCGCGTTACACCCACCCGATCCGCTGCTCGAACGCGAGCTCGTCGCCGGCTTCGCCTGGTTGGTGCAGATGCTCGAGAGCTGCGAGCGCGAGGACTGGCAGGTGATGCATCGCGATCGCGAGCTTGCCGAAGGGTCGATGGCCTTGGTCCAGCGCCTCCTGCGCGCCCACGGCCTCGAGCCCTGATGGGAGCGAACGGTGTTGCCCGCCGGGCGCGTGCCGCCGCAAGCGGGTGAGCGGCGAGCGGCGCGACGTCGTCAGACCAGGCTGTTGCCGCCCGGCTGCCGAGATGGCGGCGCGGTGACGATTGGTATCGTGTCGCCGATGTCCCCCGCCGAGACCGCCGCGCCGCAGTTTCCCCCGGTCTCCTACGCCGACTGGCGGGCGCGCGTCGAGTCGGAGCTGGGCGACGACGCGCCCCGTCGCCTCCGGCGCGAATCCCTCGAGGGGCTGGTGGTCGAGCCACTGTACAGCTCCGATCACCTGCCGGCCGGAGTGCCGCTGCCGCGCTTCGCCCGCGTTCCCGGGCCCTGGCGGATCTGGCAGGAGCTTCCCATCGGAGCCGGCGCTGCCGGCCAAGCCGCCCTCGCCCGCGAGCGCTCGCGCGACCTCGGTGGCATCTGGCTGCGCGCCACCGACGAGGCGGCCGACGCCGCCGCCCTCGCCACTCTCCTCGGCAGCGTGCTCGCCGGCGGCGGCGTCGAGGTCGTCCTCGAGCACGCGGGTGAGCCGCTCGCCGGCGCCGCCCTGCTGGTCGCCGGCGCGCAGGCCGCCGGCACGGCGCCCGACCGGCTCGCTGGCTGTCTCGGCTGCGATCCGCTGGGAGCCCTGGCGCGTCGCGGCCGGCTCAGCGGCAGCGCCAGCGAGCAGCTCGTTGCAGCCGCTCGCTGGGCGCTCGATCAGGCGCCGGGGCTGCGCGCCGGCCTGGTGTCGACGGCGCCCTACGCCGACGCCGGCGCCGACTCTACGCAGGAGATCGCCTACGCCCTCGCCACTGGTGCCGAGGCGCTGCGGCCGCTCCTTGCCGCCGGCCTGACGGCGGAGACGGCCGCCTCCCAGCTCCTCGTCTCGATCACCGTCGGCCGCGACCTCTACCTGCAGGTAGCCAAGCTGCGGGCCCTCCGCCTCACGTGGGGGATGCTGCTCGCCAGCCTCGACGCACCGCCC
>DASYUP010000558.1:0-2600 GCA_036001185.1 Thermoanaerobaculia bacterium | reverse complement strand
CACAGCTCCGAGATCACCGGCATCCTCGGCTGGCGCGGCTACGAGGCGCTGGTCACCCGCGACAACCTCGTGCTGGGCGACGTGTGAGCGTCCGCCAGCTCGCCGAGCGGGCCCGCCACGCGGGCGCCGGCCTCGCCGCCCTCGACGGCGGGGCGCGCTCCGCCCTGCTGCGCGACGTCGCCGGCGCGCTGGGCGACCCGACCCAGCGCGCGCGCCTGCTGGCGGCCAACGCCGAGGACCGGTCGCGGGCCGAGGGGGAAGCCGCCCGCGGCGAGCTGTCGCCGGCGCTGCTGCCGCGCCTGGCGCTCGACGGCGAGAAGCTCGACGGCCTCGCCGACGGCCTCCGCCAGCTGGCGGGTAAGCCCGAGCTCGTCAACCAGGTCACCCTGCGGCGAGAGCTCGACGACGGCCTCGTGCTGACGCGCGTGACCTCCCCGCTCGGCCTCGTCGGCGTGGTCTTCGAGTCGCGGCCCGACGCCGTGCTGCAGATCTGCGGCCTGGCGATCAAGAGCGGCAACGCGGTGCTGCTCAAGGGCGGCCGCGAGGCGACCTGCAGCAACCGGGCGCTCGTCGCCCTGCTGCACGAGTCGCTGGAGCGGCACGGCGTCGATCCCGCCGCCATCGGCCTGCTCGCCGATCGCGCCGAGTTCGCCGACATGCTGGCCCTCGACGACCTCGTCGACGTCGTCGTGGCGCGCGGCTCGACGGCCTTCGTCGTCCACACCCGCGAGCACACTCGCATCCCGGTGATGGGCCACGCCGAGGGGCTCTGCCACCTCTACCTGCACCGCGCCGCCGAGCCGGCGATGGCGGCCCGCATCGCCGTCGACGCCAAGTGCGGCTACCCGGCGGCGTGCAACAGCATCGAGACCCTGCTGTGGGACGAGGGAGCGGAGGCGGCGCTCGACGCCGCGGTGGCCGCCCTGCGCGCGGCCGGCGTCGAGCTGCGCGCCTGCGCGGCGACGCTCCAGCGGCACCCCGAGCTCGGCGCCGCCAGTGAGGATGACTGGGACCGCGAGTACGGCGCCCTGGCGCTCGCCCTGCGCCGCGTCGCCGGCCTCGACGCGGCCCTCGCCCACATCGCCGCCCATGGCTCGCGGCACACCGAGGCGATCGTCACCGCCGACGCCGCGGCGGCGCGCCGCTTCCTCGCCGCGGTCGATGCCGCCGGCGTCTTCCACAACGCCAGCACGCGATTTGCCGATGGGTATCGCTACGGGCTCGGCGCCGAGGTGGGCATCAGCACCGGCAAGCTGCACGCCCGCGGGCCGGTGGGTATCGAAGGGCTGCTCACTTATCGCTGGCTGCTGCAGGGCGAGGGGCAGGTGGCTGGCGACTATGGCCCCGGCGGCCGCCGCTTCAGCCACCGCGACCTGCTGCCGTGACAACGGGGTGGGGTTCCTGGTGCCCTGCGGCGCATCTAAGGATGAGGTACGGAACCGGCGTGCTGGGCACGCGTTCGGGGACTACCTGGGAAACGGATCGGTCAGGCAGGCGTTGGAGTTTGCCGCGGGGCGTTACCCGCCGCGCTGGGGGTGCCACCCGAAGCAGGCACGCGGCGGTGCCCTCACTCGCTGCGCCTCGTCGCGAGTGAACATGGAGGTAGGGGGCTAGCGAGAGCTGACAAGTCGGTGTAGTTTGGTCCTCCGCTGAGACCACAGTGGTGCTGAGCGAGGCATGTTTGCCCCGGCTTTGGTTTCGCCTTTGACGCACCAGAGGCGGAGCATCCCAGCAGGGGTTTGGAGAAGAGGAGGGACTCACGTGGGAAGGACCCATCTTTGCGCGGTGGCGCTGCTCCTGGCAGCGACTGCGGCGAGCGCACAGACGACGAGCCCATCCGCGCCGCTGACGATCCGCTTCGCCGAACGAGAGGTCGCGGTGAGCGGCGCCACCGTGGGCGGCAAGGTGGCGTGGTTTAGCGTTGCGAAGGAGATCCGAAACTTCGCACTGTTGCAGCGGCGCGACGCGATCACCGAGGCCAACGCTGCGGGCGAGGCCGCATTCGTCCTCGACGAGGCCGTTCCGCCGGTCTCGATTTGGGTCGCGGTGGACGTGGCAACCGGCCAATTCGCTGTGGCGTCGCCGCCCACCTTCGAGCCGCGTGAGCTCGTGCTTGCTGCCGACGCTTTACAACCCGGGCGTCACGGGAGCGATGACGAAATCACCGACAACCATGAGTTCTTGGAAATGACCCTCGTACGCCCTTCGAAGGGGAGTGGAACGTTGGCCGGCGCCTGGGGTGGTACGGTCGGCGATGGCGGGCAGAGCGACGATAGCGCCAAGCCGAACGGCCAGGTGGCGCTCTCCCTGTCGCGGCTGCGGCCGATCGGGCCATCGGCGGAGTTGCGGCCACCGGTCCTCACGCCTGGCGACGTGCTGGCGGTGATCGATCCCAACGAGATGGCGGTCACGGTCACCACCGTGTCCCCGGGGGCGCGCCCGTGAGCTCCGCGGTCGCCTCACTGCGGCCTCAGACCGTGCGGCACCTGACGCGACTCGCGGCAACGATCGTCATCGCAGTCGCTGCACTCCTCCCTGCTCCGGCGGGCGCCGACACTAGCTCCGCGGTGGCTAGGGGTTTTTCCAGTGAGAAGGCGTTC
>DASYUP010000557.1:0-6133 GCA_036001185.1 Thermoanaerobaculia bacterium | reverse complement strand
ACCCTCGGCCGAACGCAGACGTGCTGCGTCGATGGCAACTGCCAGGCGATAGAGCAGATTGTCGGAGCGGAACACTTCTTCCTGGATTGGCCGCAACGCCGCGCGCGCCTCCCTGACCCGACCTGCCAGCAGGAGCGCGCGCACGAACGCGGTGGCGGCGCTGGGCTGGTCGGGAAGCTCCACCCGGCCCGCTCCTGGCGGCTCGAAGGGCGCGAGAGGCGCCAGATCGACGCCCCCGAGGTCGAGGGCGAGGTCGGCCAGGTCGAGACGAAGGGACCGCCGCTGGGGGTCGGCGCCGACGCGCCGGATGATCTCCACGAGCTGCGGCCGCAGCGCCGCGCAGTCGGCTGGGCTCGCGTGCACCAGGGACCGCACGGCGGCATTCCAGTTGGAGGTCCAGCTCGCCGCCGGATCGGCGTCGGCCAGCAGCTCGCGCGCCAGCGGCTCGGCGCGTCGCGGCGCCCGCTCGTCGCGCACGGCCAGGACATCCCAGTCGATGAGGTCCTGGCCGAACTCGTGACTGAGACGGACGATCTCGGCGCGACTATCCTCCAGACGCCGGAGCTCACGGGGGCCTTCGCCCAACAGGAAGCCGAGGTAGGCGACCTTGCCGCTGGCAAAAAGCTCCTGCGGTCGCGCGCCGAGGAGGGCGGCGATGGGCCGCTCGCGGGCGTAGGCCTCCCGCGCGTCGGCGAGCCGCCGCTGCCATTCGGCGAGGAGCGCCTCGGAGCCCAGAACGTAGCTGCGGAAGAGGGGCGGGGCATTCTCCGGCAAGGCCGCCCAGGCCTCGCCGATCAACGCCCGCGCTCCGGCGGTGTCCCCGCGGCGCTGGCGGCTGAAGGCGAGCTCGCTGATCGCCATGGTCTCCCCGCGCACGTCGCCGGTCTCGGCAAAGAGCCGTCGCGCCGCCCTCAAGGAGCGTTCGCTGCGATCGGGGTCGCTGCCGTCGTTCACCTCCCAGAAACGCGCCTCGGCTACGACCCACTTGACTCCCAGGGCCTCTCCCTTGGCGATCGCGGCGGCGATGGCGCGCTCCCGGCGCGCCCTGTCGGCAGGTTGCCGCGCGTTGTTGAGCGCCAGCGCCTCGGCGAAGTCGATGCGGGGGTCGTCCCGCGCCGGTGCCGGCAACCGCCGCAGCTCGGCGAGAGTCGCCAGCGAGTCTTGCGGGCGTCGCGAGTTGCGCTGCACGTGTGCCAGGGTGAGGCCGACGTCCAGGTCGTCGGGGAACATCGCCCGCAACGCGCGATAGGCGGCGATGGCCTGGTCCCAGTCCAGGCGGTAGCGATGGAGCCGTGCCTCCAGCAGCAGGCGCTCGGAGCGCGGCAGCGAGCCCGCGAGCTGGACGGCGCGATCGGCTTCCTCGACGGCGCGCCCCTCGAAGCCCTGGTAGCGGAGGGTCTCGGCGAGCTCGTAGTGGGCGAAGGGATAGTCGGGTTCGGCGGCGATCGCCGTCTCCAGCAGAGGCATCGCAAGATGGAACTGCCGGCGGCGTACTGCCGCCACACCCTCCACATAGGCGCGAGTCGCCACCGGCCCGGAGGGACGCAGCGAGCGCAGGCCGCGAGCCTGCCCGGGAGAGAGCACATCGATGCCGAGCCGCGCGCGCAGATCGGCGCCGGCGCGCTCCACCACGTCGAGGATCGCCTCCGGCGAACCCTCGAGCGTCGTCTCGGCCACCGACCTGCCGTCGCGGGCGTCCTGCACGCCGAGGTGAACCCGGAGCCCGCTCGTCGTGCGCGGCGTGACTGCGAAGCTGCCAGTGAGGAGCAGGTCGCAGCCCAGGATCCCGCGCAGCCTGACGATCGCCTTGCCGTCCAGCCGCCGCAGCGAGTCGGGCGGGAGCTCGCGAGTGGCACGAACGACGTCCTCGGCGGGGATTGCGCGCAGCCGGTTGCCGGCCTGCAGCTCGGCGCGTAGCAGCTCGTCGAAGGCGGCGGCAATCCACGCCACGTCGCCGCCGCCGGTGAGGTTCCTCACCCCGAGGATGGCGAACGTGCGCGCCGCCGGCAAGGACCCTCCACCGCGCGGGCCGGTGGGCCGGCCGAGCCTGGCGAGCAGCAGCCCACTGGAGAGGGCGGCGACGGCGAGCAGAGCGGCAGCGCCGACTCGGCGGTGGCGGCGGAAGAGCTTCCAGCCGCGATAGCGCCACGTGCCGCGGCGGGCAGCCACCGGCTGGCTCTCGAGGTGCCGGCGCAGGTCTTCGGCAAACGCCGCGACCGAGGGGTAACGGTCGGCCGGTTCCTTGCGCAGCGCCTTGAGCAGGATGGCGTCGAGGTCACCGCGCAGCCGGCGGCGCAACCGCCCCGGCGTACCCTCCGGCACCGCAGTGGCCGTGCCTGGCTCGGTGTCCGCAGGGTCACGGCCGCCGTCCTCTGCTTCGCCGCGGCTCACCGCCGTCGAGGGGCGTTGCGGGTCGGTCTCGCACACCACGCGCTCCACCTCGCGAGGCACGCGGCTGCTGAGCCGATAGGGCCGCCGGCGGGTTAGCAGCTCGAAGAGCACGACGCCGAGCGAGTAGACGTCGCTCGCCGGGCCGACCTCCTCGCCGCGCACCTGCTCGGGGCTCGCATACTCGGGGGTCATCAGCGGACCGGCGGTGAGCGTTGGCAGGGCGCCCTCGGTGGGCGCCGGCTCGAGGATCTTCGCCACCCCGAAGTCGAGCAGCCGCGGTAAGCCGTCGCGCCCGACCAGGATGTTGGACGGCTTGAGGTCGCGGTGTACCACCTGGCGCTCGTGGGCGTACGTCACCGCGGAACACACCTCGAGAAAGAGACGGATCCGCGCCGCCACCGACAGGCGGCGCTCGCTGGCGTGGACGAGCAGCGAGCTGCCCTCCACGTGCTCCATGACCAGGTAGGGCCGACCGTCGGCCGTCGTACCGCCGTCATAGAGCTGGGCGATTCCCGGATGGGCGAGCCGAGCGAGGATGGAGCGTTCGCGCTCGAAGCGGCGGCGAAGGGTGGTGCTGTCGACCGCGGTGCGCACCACCTTGACCGCGACCGTCCGGTTGGGGAGGTCCTCGTGGATCGCCTGGTAAACGGTGCCCATGCCGCCGGCGCCGACCTGGCGCAGGACACGGTACGGGCCGATGCGCTCCGGTGAGGGCACCGGGAAGCTGCCGCTCACGATGTGGTTAGGCTACCGCGACTGCGACCGTCGCGCCGACGAGCGATTCGACTTGACACCTCCGTGACAGAATCGGCTGGCCGCACATACCGGCTCCATCTCCTCTCTCGCAAACGGAGGCGGGGGGAAGTCACCGACCTTCGCTGACCCTCACGGCGCAGGGCGTCATACGGTTGGGCAGGCATGGATCCCGAGCGCTGGTCGCAGGTTCGTGAGCTGTACGAGCGCGTTGCCGACTTGCCCGCCGCCGAACGGGAGGTCCGGCTCGACGAGCTGTGCGGCAGCGACGACGAGCTGCGCCACGAGATCGAGTCGTTGCTCGGGGCCGAGGGCCGCGCCGCCGGCTTCCTCGAGTCACCGCTCGATCCCGCGGCGCTCCGCAGCGAGGCGGTACCGTGGGCGCCGGAGCGCATCGGCCCCTATCGCGTGCTGGGAGAGATCGGTGCTGGCGGCATGGGCACGGTCTACCGCGCCGTGCGGGAGGACTTCCCCAAGACGGTGGCGCTGAAAGTCGTTCGCGCCAGTCTCGATGGCGAGCTGCTGCGGCGCCGCTTCCGCCGCGAGCGCGACATCCTCGCCGGGCTCGAGCACCCGGCGATCGGCCGTCTCCACGACGGCGGCACGACCGACGACGGCCGCCCCTACCTCGCCATGGAGCTGGTGTCCGGCCTGCCGCTGCTCGCCCACGCCGAGCGGCGAGGGCTGGGGCCGCGCGCGCGGGTCGAGCTGTTCCTGGAGATCTGCGCCGCCGTTGCCTTCGCGCACGAGCGCGGCGTCGTTCACCGTGACCTCAAGCCCTCGAACATCCTCGTCGACGAGAGCGGACATCCCAAGCTGCTCGACTTCGGCGTCGCCAAGCTGCTCGACACCGACGCCGACGACGGCGGCGGCGGCGAGCCCACGCTCACCGCGGCGCCGTTGATGACCCCCGAATACGCGAGCCCCGAGCAGGTGCGCGGCGAGCCAGCGGGTCCGGCGAGCGACGTCTACTCGCTCGGCGTGGTGCTGTACGAGCTGCTCAGCGGCCAGCGGCCGTACCGGCTGGCCAGCCGCAGCGCGCGGGATGTGGAGCGAGTCGTCTGCGAAACGGATCCCGAGAGGCCCTCGACGGCGGCCGCGCGCGCGCCGGCAACGGGGGGCGCTGAGCGAGGGTGGCGCCACCTGCGTGGCGACCTCGATGCCATCGTGCTCAAGGCCCTACGCAAGGATCCTCGCCAGCGCTACCCGTCGGTGGTCGCGCTCGCCGAAGATCTCCGCCGATACCTCGATGGCTTACCGATCATTGCTCGCCGGGACACCTGGCACTATCGCGTTGCCAAAGGGCTGCGACGTCACCGTGCCACGGTGGCGATGCTGATCCTGGGGGTGCTCGCCGTGGGAGTGGGCTATGGCATCGCCCGCTGGCTGGGCGCCGTGGCTCCAGCGGCGGCGGGCCCGGTAGCGCGTCCCCAGACCGTAGCGGTGCTCGGTTTCACCAACCTGTCCGGCCAGGCGGATCAGGAGTGGATCGCCGCCGCTCTCACCGAGGCGCTGCGCCCTGAGCTCGCAGCCACCGGCGAGCTGCGGGCCGTCCCCACCGACGAGGTGGCACAGGCGCGAACGGACCTCGAGCTCCACAGTGTTGCCGACCTGCGATCTCCGACGCTGGCGCTGCTCCACCGGCGGCTGGGCAGCGATCTCGTCGTGCTGGGGTCCTACCTGGGCGGCCCTGCCGCGGACGCGCCCCTCACCGTCGTCGTCCGTGCCGAGCGCCTCCCCGGCGGCGAGACGATCGCCGAGGTCTCCGAGCGGGCGACCGTCAGCGAGCTGCTGCAGCTCGTCGGGCGCGCCGGCTTCGAGCTGCGCTCGCGGCTCGGGCTCACCGCACTCTCACCGGCACAGGCGCAGCAGCTCGTCGCTTCCCGTCCCGGGGACGCCGAGGCGGCGCGTCTCTACGCCGAAGGGGTGCGCTCCTTCCATGAGTTCGAGTCGGCCAAGGCCCACTCGCTCCTCGAGCGAGCGATCGCGCGCTCGCCAGACTTCGCGCCGGCCCATCTCGAGCTGGCTGCGGTGCTGATGCGGCAAGGTCTGACGGCACAGGGAACCGCCGAGGCGCAGCGCGCCGCTCAGCTCTCGCGCTCGCTGCCCCGCCGCGAGCAGCTCCTCATCGCCGGCAGGCGGGCGCAGTGGAGCAGCGACTGGCAGTCGGCCATCGCGGCTTTCCGCGAGCTCCTCCAGCGCGCGCCGAATGATCTCGAGGCCGGCCTCGGGCTCGGCCTCGCTCAGATCTCGGCGCGCCGGTTTGCCGATGCGCGGGTCACGCTCGCTGCCCTGCGCAAGATGCCTCCACCCCTCGTCGACGATCCGCGAATCGACCTCCTGGAGGCGCGGCTCGCGCGTGGCACGACCGCCGGCGAGCTGGCCGCGCAGCGCGCCACGGCCAAGGCGCAGGCGCTGTCGGCCAACCGGCTGTTGGCCCGTGCGCGCTTTGCCGAAGCGGCGCAGCTCTGGGACTCGCCACAGATCTCCCGCGCCGTCCCCGGTTTCGCAGCGGCGTTGCGGCTTGCTGCCGCCGCCGGCGACCGCCAGCAGGAAGGGGGCGCGCGGATCCAGCTCGGTATGGCCCGCTGGCGCGCCGGCGCCGTGGCCGCGGGGGAAGCCGACGTCGCCCGCGTGCTGCGCGAGGTACCGGCAGCCGAGCTGCCGAGCCTGCGCCGCGACGCGCTCGATTTTCTCGGCGCCATGCTGCTGCACCGACTCGAGCTCGCCGGCAGCGAGCGGTGGGAGCGGGAGGCCTTGGACCTCGGCCGCCTGCTCCAGGAGGAGGACACCCAGCACTACCACGCCGCGCTGCTGGGAGTGATCGACTACCTGCGGGGCAATCCGCCGGCGGGCCGGCGTCGGCTCGAAGCGGCGCACCGCGGGCTGTCCCGCCTGGAAGCGGAGTTCTACCGCGAGGACGTTGCCCTCGCCTTCGGCTGGCTGTTGCTCGAAACCGGGGACCTCGACGGCGCGACGCGGCTCGCAC
>DASYUP010000556.1:0-8378 GCA_036001185.1 Thermoanaerobaculia bacterium | reverse complement strand
GTGGCCGTCCATGACGTCGACGTGCACGAGGTCGGCGCCGCCCGCCTCGCACTGCGCGAGCGCGGCGCCGAGGTTCGCCAGGTCGGCGGCGAGGATCGACGGCGCCAGCTTCAAGTCCCCTCCACCGCCGGCTCCTCGAGCGCCGGTTCCGGCACCGCGGCGACGACGAGCGAGATCACCTCGCCGCGGCGCAGCGGGTGTCCGGGCAGCGGGAACTGCCGCAGCACCAGGCTCTGCGAGACGCCCTCGTAGGGCTCGAACTTGACGCTACCGACGCGGAAACCGTGCTGTTCGAGGAAGCCGCGCACCGAGGGGTAGTCGCGGTCGACGAGGTCGGGCATGACGTAGGTCTCGCTGCGCCCCTCGGCGGCGAGGAAGAGACGGACCGTCGTGCCGGGGCCGACCTCGGTACCGGCGACCGGCTCCTGCAGCACCACGCTGCCCACCGGCGCCGCGGCGAAGATGCGCGCCACCGCGCCGACGCCGAGGCCGGCGGCGGCGAGGGTCACCTGCGCCGCCGCCAGCGCCGTGCCGGCGAGGTTGGGCACCGGCAGCACTCGCCGCCCGCGCGACAGCACCACCTCGACGAGACCGCCCCGCTTGGCGAAGGCTCCTGGGCCTGGCCGCTGCTCGACGACGCGGCCGGCGGGCACGTCGGCGGCAAAACGGTCGGTCGCCCGCTGGTGGCGCATCCGCAGCCCCTGGTCGGCCAGCCGCTCGGCGGCGCCGCCGAGGGGCAGCCCGACGAGGTTGGGCACCGGCGTCACGCCGCGGCGCACGAACAGGCTGAAGCTCAAGTAGGCGGCTCCCACGAAGAGCGCGCAGACGACCAGCGCGTATGCGAGGCGCACCAGCGCCCGCAACAGCCAACGGCCCATGCGGCGAGTCTACCAGCCGTCATCACACCGCCAGCGTGCGCAGCAGCGCCAGATCGCGAGCGTGACCCTGTCGATCGTCGTTGGGGGTCTCGAGGATCAGCGGCACGCTCGCCAGCGCCGCCGCGCACAGCAGGTGGGCGAAGGCCTCCCGGCCGATCGCTCCCTCGCCGATGTTGGCGTGGCGGTCGCGCCGCGAGCCGCGCGGGTGCCGGGAGTCGTTGAGGTGCACGCAGGCGAGCCTCTCCCCTCCGAAGCGCCCTTGGACCTCGGCCAGCACGCCCTCGATGCCCTCGGCGCTGTCGACGGCGTAGCCGGCGGCGAAGAGATGGCAGGTGTCGAGGCAGATGGCAAGCGCCTCGGGAAAGCGGCAGCCGGCGATGATCGCGTCCAGCTGCTCGAGCCGGTAGCCGAGCGCCGAGCCCTGACCCGCAGTGGTCTCCAGCAGCACGCGGGGCCCGCCCGGCGGGCGCGCGGCGAGCACGGCGTCGAGCGAGGCGGCGACCCGCCGCACCCCTTCCTCCTCGCCCGCTCCCAGGTGGGCGCCGGGGTGCACGACGAGACCGTCGACGCCCAGTCGCGCGCAGCGCTCGAGCTCGTCGGCGAGCCCCCGACGCGAGCGCGCCAGCACCTCGGGGTCGCTCGCCGCCAGGTTGATCAGGTAGGCGGCGTGCGCCACCACCGCCGCGCCCGGGCAGTGCTGGCGGGCGGCATGGAAGGCGTCCACCTCCGCGTCGTCGAGGGACCGGCCAGCCCACTGGCTGGCGTTCTTGACGAACAGCTGCAACGCCGTGCAGCCGAGGTCGCGACCGCGCTCCCAGGCGCGCGGCAGGCCGCCGGCCACCGACACGTGGGCGCCGAGGTAACGCGACGATGGCGGCTCCGCCCGGCAGGCGCCCCGCGAGGCCCTGGGGGGGCGCGCCGCCCGCGGCCTCGTCATCGCGCCGGTAGCGGCGTGGGCGACGGGCCGGGTGTCGCCGCCGGCGGGCCCGGCGCCGCCGGCCTGGCCGGGAACCAGTTGCGCCGCACGTCGAAGAACAGCACCGACACCATCAGCAGCACGATGAAGGCGAGCCCCACCATGTTGATCGCCTCCTTGAGCCGCAGCGACAGATCGCGACGGATCAGCGACTCGACGAGCAACACGAAGATCTGGCCGCCGTCGAGCACCGGGATGGGAAGCAGGTTCAAGATGGCGATGCTGATCGACACCAATGCCATCAAGTGGAGCAGGCTGGGGAAGCCTTGCCTTGCCGCCTCGCCAGAGAGGTTGGCGATCTCGATCGGCCCGTGCAGCGCGCTCTGGGGTTTCATCTCGCGCGTCAGCAGCTTGCCCACCAGCGCCACGGTTTGACTGGCGACGTTCCAGTTATAGCGCACGCTTTCGACCAGCGCCGGCCAGGGAGCGAGCTTCATGGCCACCGTCAGGCCGACGCCGATGCGACCCTTGCCACCCCCCTCGTCGCGCGGCGTCACTCGCAGGTCGACGAGCTGGCCGTCGCGCAGCACCGTCACCTGCACGGGCTTGCCGGCGTGAGCCTCGATGTAGGTGACGAACTCGAGGTCGCTGGCCAGGGCGCGCCCGTCGATGGCGCGCACCTGGTCGCCGGGGCGGAACCCCGCCGCCGCCGCCGGGCTGCCGGGGTTGACGACCGAGATGCTGGGCAGCACCTTGGGATAGACGCCGGCATCGCCGATCTCGTATTTCGGCACCATCAGCGGCACCAGCGAGACCTCCCGGCGCTTGCCGTCGCGCTCGACGGTGAGCGGCACCGGCCGCCCGGGCGACTCGAGGATCGCCATCGCCACGGCTTCCCAGTTGTCCACCCGCTTGCCGCGTACGGCGACCACCTCGTCACCGGGCTGCAGGCCGGCGGCGGCCGCCGGCGAGCCGGGCTCCACGGCGCCCACCACCGGCGGGATCTCATGCAGGAACGGCAGCCCGAAGCCGAGCATCAGCACCACCGCCACCAGCAGCACCGCCAGCACCGCGTTCATCGCCGGCCCGGCGAGGTAGACGAGCACGCGCTGCCAGCGCGGCTTGCACTGGAAGTCGCGCGGATCGCCGGTCGACTCCTCGGGACTCTCGCCGCCGAGCCGCACGTAGCCGCCGAGCGGCAGCCAGGCGATGCGGTATTCGGTTTCGCCGCGCTGGAAGGAGAGGAGCTTCTTGCCGAAGCCGAGCGAGAAGGTGAGCACTTTGACGTCGAAGGCCTTGGCCATCAGGTAGTGGCCGCCCTCGTGGACGAAGATGATGACGCCGAGGACGAAGAGGAACGGAACGATGATGGTGAGGAAGCCCAAGGTGGGGTGAAGTCTCCGCTGGTCGGCTGATTTCTTGGGGCGGCGCTGGAGCCCGGGCGGACGCCCGTTCCCGCTTACAACACGCCGCCGGGGCCCGGCTCTTCCCGCTGCGGCCGGCGCAGAGTATCGCAGTCCCCGCCGGCCGCCGCCAGTCGCTCTCCCGCCCGCTGCCGCCCCCAGGCGTCCCAGGCGAGCGCCTCGTCGAGCGTGGCGACCGTCCCCGGCTGATGCTCGTCGAGCACCGCCCCGACCGTGGCGGCGATGGCGGGGAACGGCAGCGCGCCGCGCAGGAAGGCGGCGACCGCCACTTCATTGGCACCGTTGAGCACCGCCGGCGCGCTGTCGCCGGCGGCGAGCGCCCGGCGGGCGAGGGCGACGGTGGGGAACTTCTCCTCGTCGAGGGGAAAGAAGTCGAGGCGTCCGAGGTCGCCGGGCGCGAGACGCGGGAAGTCGTTGTCCCAGCGCTCGGGATAAGAGAGCGCGTACTGCACGGGGAAGACCATGTCGTTGACCGACAGCTGCGCCAGCCACGAGCCGTCGCAGAACTCCACCAGCGAGTGCACCAGCGACTGCGGGTGGATGACCACCTCGATGCGCTGCGGTGGCACGGCGAAGAGGTGGCTCGCCTCGATCAGCTCGAGGCCCTTGTTCATCAGCGTCGCCGAGTCGACGGTGATCTTCGCCCCCATCCGCCAGGTGGGATGGGCGAGCGCCTCGGCCGGCGCGATGGACTCGAAGGTGGCGGCGTCGCGACGCCAGAAGGGACCACCGGAGGCGGTGAGCACCAGCCGCGCGACCTCGCCGGCGGTGCCGCCGCGCAGCGCCTGGTGCAGCGCCGCATGCTCGCTGTCGACGGGCAGCAGCCGCACGCCGCGCTGCCGGGCGAGCCCCATCAGCAGCCGCCCGGCGACCACCAGGCACTCCTTGTTGGCGAGCGCCAGGTCCTTGCCGGCGTCGACCGCCGCCCACACCGGCCGCAGGCCGGCAGCGCCCACCATCGCCGCCACCACGCGGGTGGCCTCGGGGTGGGTGGCGACGGCGAGCAGGCCGGCCTCGCCGGCCACCACCTCGACGCCCCGCGGCGCCTGGCGGGCGACTCGCGCCGCCGCCGCTTCGTCCATCACCCCCACCAGCGCCGGCCGCAGTTCCTCTACCTGCTGCAGCAGCTTCTCGGGATCGCTGCCGTAGGCGGCGAGCGCCACCACCCGCAGGCGGTCGGGGTGAGCACGCACCACCCGCAGCACGCTGCTCCCCACCGAGCCGGTGGCGCCGAGCACGGCGATCGCCAGGCTCATGGCCTAGAGACTGACACCGTCGTGCGCGATCAACCAGAGACCGGCCAGCATCACCGGGGCCGCAAACAGCAGCGCGTCCATGCGGTCGAAAAACCCGCCGTGACCCGGCAGCAGGTGCCCGGAGTCCTTGGCGTGCACGCCTCGCTTGAGCAACGACTCGAAGAGGTCGCCGAGCTGCGCCGCCACGGCGGTCGCCGCCGCCACCAGCAGCAGCGGCCAGCGCACCTCGCCGAGCCGCAGGAGGCTCCACACCAGGGTGGCGAAGATACCGGTCGCGAAACCGGCCGCCGCGCCCTCCCAACTCTTGTTGGGCGACACCACCGGCGCCATCTTGTGCCGGCCCCAGGCGGAGCCGCAGTAGAACGCCGCGGTGTCGCCCAGCCAGACGATGCTGTAAAGGAGGAAGGCCAGCCAGGGGTCGAGCCGCTGCAGGGTCACCAGGGTGGCCACCGGCAGCGCGAAGTAGGGGATGCCGAAGACGACGATGCCGAGCGCCGGCGTCGCCTCCGCCGGCGGCGTGCGCAACACCAGCAGCAGCACGCCGACGCCGACGGTCAGCAGCAGGCAGCCGAACAGCAGCCAGGTCTCGAGCGTGCCCCGGTGGCCGGGCGCCAGCGCCCAGAAGGCGGCGCCGGCGGCGGCCGGCAATGCCACCGGCACCAGCCAGAGCGGCGCGCTCGGCGCCTGCGGGCGCAGCAGGCGCACGTATTCGATGCTGCCCAGGAGCAGGAGCGCGAGGACGAAGAAGAAGAAGCCTTCGGGAGGCAGCCCGAAGGTCGCGAGCAGCGCCAGGGGCACCCCCACCGCGGCGGTGAGCAGGCGCCTCATGCGCTCAGATCGATGCGCGCCTCAGCGTTGCTTGGCCTGCGACGCAAGCACCGCCTCGTCGGCGGAGACCCCGCCGTAGCGCCGCTCGCGGCGCTGGAATTCGAGGATCGCCTCGAACAGCTCGCGCCGGCGGAAGTCCGGCCACAGCGTGTTGGTCACCCAGATCTCGCTGTAGGCGATCTGCCAGAGCAGGAAGTTGGAGACCCGCATCTCCCCCGAGGTGCGGATGAGCAGGTCGGGGTCGGGCAGGCCGGCGGTGTAGAGGTAGCGGCCCAGCGTCTCCTCGTCGATGTCGGCCCGCTTGCCCGCCGCCCAGTCGGCGACGATGCGGCGGCAGGCGTCGACGATCTCGCAGCGCCCTGAATAGTTGAGGGCGATGTTGAGCCGCATGCCGCTACAGCCGGCGGTGGCCTCGATGGCGCGCTCGAGGGCGGCGACCACCGAGGCGTCGAGCTCGCGCCAGCGCCCCAGGACCTCGAGATGGACGTCATTCTTGACCAGCGTCTCGAGCTCCTGGCGGACGTAGTCCTTGAGCAGGTTCATCAGCGTCCACACCTCATAGCGCGGGCGCTTCCAGTTCTCCACCGAGAAGGCATAGAGGGTGAGCGCCTGCAGCTCGAGCTGCCCGGCGGCCTCCACCGTGTCCTTCACCGCGGCGACGCCGGCGCGATGCCCCTCGACGCGCGGCAGGCTGCGGGCCTTGGCCCAGCGGCCGTTGCCGTCCATGATGATGGCGACGTGGCGGGGCAGGCGGTCGAGGTCCAGCCGCCGGACCAGCAGCTCCTCCGGCGAGCCCTCCGGACAGTGCAGGGCGGCGAGACGGGTGGGGTCTGGCATGACGACGACCTGAAAAGTTACCACAGTCACCAGGCCCTTCCGGCCGCGCCTCAGCGACGCCTCAGGCCCGCCTCACCGCCGCCTCATAAGGGCGCCGGCTCAGGGCGCGCGGGCGGCGCGGCGAGCCACTCGGGCGGGTACTCCACCCGCTCGAGCACCAGCCCGTGGGCGGGCGCGTTGGGGCCCGCCTCGGCCCGCGGCCGGCCGCCGAGCAGGGCGCCGAAGGCGTCGACGCTGCGCCGGCCACGACCGACCTCGAGCAGCGTTCCGACGAGGGCGCGCACCATGCCCCGCAGGAAGCCCTCGCCGACGACGCGGAAGACGAGGGCCTCCCCCGCTTCCAGCCACTCCGCGGCGTCGAGGCGGCGGAAGGGGTGGGTGGCGCTGCCGCCGCTGCGGGCGAAGGCGGTGAAGTCGTGACGGCCCGGCAGCAGGGCGACCGCCGCGCGCATCGCCGCCAGATCGAGCAACTGGTCGACGCGCACCGCGTACGGCGCATCGAGCGGCGACACCACGTCGACCCGGCGCAGGTGGTAACGGTACTCCTTGGCGCGGGCGTGCTTGCGGGCGTGGAAGCCCGCCGGCGCCGGCGCAGCGGCGAGCACCCGCACGTCGGCCGGCAGGTGAGCGTTGGTGCCGTGCACCAGCGCCCCCGCGCCGGGGGCGGCGACGCGCAGCGACACCACCTGGCCGCGCGCGTGCACGCCGGCGTCCGTCCGGCTGGCGCCGGTGACGCGCAGGGGCGCGCCGAGCAGCGCCTGCAGCGCCTCCTCCAGCACCTGCTGCACCGCGAGGGCGTTGCGCTGCCGCTGCCAGCCGGCATAGCGCTCGCCGCGGTAGGCGACGGTGAGGCGCCAGCTCAGCGGTGGCTTGTCGTCCATCACCCGTTGCGGAGGGCGAGCCCGCCGCCGCGCCGGCGCTCGACGAGCCAGAGCAGCACGAACGGTCCCCAGACGGCGAGGTGGACCCAGGGCCAGAGCGCCACGCCGACCAAGACGGGCAGGTAGAGCAGGGGCGCCGCCGCCGCCACCCACAGCCAGGGAGCGCGAGCGGCGAGCGCCGACCACGGCAGCACCCACAGCAGGTACCATGGATAGACCGTCGGCGAGCAGACCAGCAGGCCGCCGAAGAGGGCGGCACCGCCGCGCACCGGATCGTTCCAGCCCGGGTGGCGCGACAGCAGCGATCGCATCACCACCATTGCCGCGGCGATCGCCAGCAGCAACCGCGACAGCAGCTGCGGATACGCCCAGGGATAGGCGCGGTTCCACAGCTCATGCATTCCCACCCACTCTTTCATAAGATCGAGACCGTGCTTGACGGCCTCCGGGGCGCCTGCCGCCGCCAGCAGCCGCCAGAGGGGCTCGTGCAGCAGGCCGCCGAACTCCCAGCGCACGGCGTATTCCGCGAGCCCGCGCGGCACGCCGCGGACGGCGACTGCGACCGGCGCCAGGGCGAGCGCCGCGAGGCCGGCGGCGGGGAGCAGGAAGCGCCACGCATCGCCGCGACCGGCGACGGGACGCTCACCGGCGCCGGCGCTCGCCGCGCGGGCCTGGCGGGCCCACAGCGGCAACGCCGCGAGCGGTGCCAGCTTGACGAGGATGGCGGCGGCCGCCGCCGCGCCGGCGGCCGCCGGTCGCCGCCACGAGAGCAGCAGGGCGCAGAGCAACGCCGCCGCCACGCCGAGGGGCTCGAGGTGCCCCATGCCGGCGACCTCGAGCGCCACCAGCGGGTGCGCCGCGTACCAGAGCGCCCGGTGGGCGGGCCAGCCGCCGGCAGCGGCGAGCCGCATCAACAGGGCGCAGGCGCCGAGGTCGGCCAGGCAGACCAGCAGCTTCCAGGCGAGCAACCCGGCAAGCGGCGGCAGCGCGGCGGGCGCGACGAAGAGTGCCAGCGCGAGCGGTGGGTAGACGGTGGGCAGGTCGCGATGCTCGACCCGCTGCCACAGCCGGTCGCGCAGCGGCGCGAGGCGCGGATCGTCGGGCGCCACGAGGTAGGGATCGCCGCGGTGCAGGGCCACGCGGCCGTCCCAGAGATAGCGCCAGACGTCGGTCGAAAGGCTCGGCGGCAGCGGCAGCACGACGAGGCGCAGCAGTGCGGCGGTGACGAGCAGCGCGCGCGTCGAGAGAGGTCGGCGCGCCGCCGCGCGCACGGCGACGCCGAGCAGCACGGTGGCGGCCGCCAGCAACGCCAGCGTCAACCACGGCCGCCGCGTCGGGTCACCGGCGGCGGTGAGGAG
>DASYUP010000555.1:0-6318 GCA_036001185.1 Thermoanaerobaculia bacterium | reverse complement strand
GGGCGGTGGCGCTCGCCGCCCACACCGCCGCCATCAGCCTCGCCTCCGTCACCTTCACGGTGCCATTCGGGGTGGCGATGGCGGCGGTGGTGCGGGTGGGCAACCTGGTGGGAGCGCGCTCGCGGCGCGACGCCCAGCGCGCGGCCTGGGTGGCGCTCGCCATCGGCGCCGCGGTGATGAGCGTCTCGGCGCTGACCTTCTGGCTGGGGCGCTTTCGCCTGCCGTACATCTTCACTCGCGAGCCGGCGGTGGTGGTGGCGACCGCCGCCATCCTGCCCATCGCCGCCGCCTTCCAGATCTTCGACGGGCTGCAGGTGGTGGGCTGCGGCGTGTTGCGCGGCATGGGGCAGACCCGTCCGGCGGCCTTCTTCAACCTGCTCGGCTACTACGGTCTGGCGCTGCCGCTCGCCTGGTGGCTGGGCTTCCGGCTGCGTCTGGGCCTGCCCGGCATCTGGTGGGGGCTGGCCCTCGGCCTCGCCTCGGTGGCCCTGCTGCTGGTGGCCTGGATCCGCCGTTACGGACCGGGGTCGCTGCCGGCCGGCGCCGGCAGGCCACCGGCCGCGCCGCGACCCTGAGCGACACGCGCCGCGGCGCGCCGTGATGCCGGCGCCGCGGCGTCGGTGCGGCGGCGGGGGATAATCGCCGCCGTGCCGCGCGACGACCTCTGGCTCTCCCGCTCCGCCTTCGAGCGGCTGGTCGGCGAGGCGCTCGACGGCCTGCCGCCCGACTTCGCCGCGCTGCTCGACAACGTCGCCGTGGTGGTGGAGGAAGAGCCCGACCCGCGGGTGCTCACCGAGATGGGGATGGATCCCGACGAGGAGCTGTTGGGTCTCTACCTCGGGGTCCCGCTCACCGTCCGCGACAGCCAGTACCAGGCGCTGCCCGACCGCGTCGCCATCTACCGCGGGCCGGTGCTGCGCTGCTGCGGCAGCCGCCGCGAGGTGGTGCGCGAGGTGCGCGACACGGTGGTGCACGAGCTCGGCCACCACTTTGGCCTCGAGGACGAGGAGATGCCGTACTGAGCGACACCGATCCGGTCGCCGCGCACGAGGCCTACGCGCCGCGCCGGCTCGGCTGGGCGGTGCTCACCGTGTCGAGCAGCCGCGCCCTCGCCGACGACGCGGGCGGCGCCCGCCTGGCGGCGCTGCTCGCCGCCGCCGGCCAGGAGCGGGTCGTGCGCCGGCTGGTGGCCGACGACGGCGCCGCCATCACCGCGGCGGTGGCTGAGCTGCTCGCCGCGCCCGAGGTCGACGTCGTGGTGGTCACCGGCGGCACCGGCGTTTCGCTGAGCGACGTCACTCCCGAGGCGGTGGCGCCGCTGCTGGAGCGCCCGCTGCCCGGCTTTGGCGAGCTCTTCCGCGCGCTCTCCTTCGCCGAAGTGGGTGCGGCGGCGATTCTCTCGCGCGCCTTCGCCGGCGTCGCTGCGGGCAAGGCAGTGTTCGTGCTACCGGGCTCGCCGGCGGCCGCCGAGCTCGGGCTCTCGCGGCTCATCCTGCCAGTCGCCGGCCACCTCGTGGGGCAGCTGCGGCGGCGGAGCTAGACCGAAAGAGAGGAGCTAGACCGAAAGAGAGACGGCGTGTCCTGTCGTGGAGAGCGCCGGCAGGCCGCGCCTCCGCCGGGGACCGGCGCCGGCGTGCCCTGCCGGCGCTCCACCACCGACCGACCGACCGAACCGGGGCGACGCTTCACGTTCGAACCGGCACTCGGGCCAGTGCGAAGAGCAGTAGCGCCAATAGCCCTCCCAAGGCAGCCGCCGCCGCGGAGCGCGCGTCGAAGCCGACGAGCCCGCCGAAGCCGAGCGCGGTTGCCAGCACGCCGCCGCTGAGCGCACCCAGCAGGCCGACGGCCAGCGTCAGCAGCCACGAGGTGCCGCGCCAGGGCGGCAGCAGGCGGACCACCAGCCCCAGCAGCAGGCCGGTGGTGCACCAGGCGATGAGACCCCAGCAGATGGCCAAGGAGCCGTGCACCCGCCGAGGCTAGCACCGGCGCGGTCAGCGTAGAATCGCCGCCGGATCCGCTCCGGAGGTGCCCTCGATGACCGCGCAGCCGACCTATGCGCCGCCCCCGCCGCCGGCATTGCCGCCCAGCATGCTCCCCAACTGGCTGCGCGTTGCCGGTCTCGGCTGCGGGGCCGTGCTGTTGCTGGGCAGCGTCGTGGGCACGGTCGTCTACGCCGTCGTGCACCTCGCCACCGCCGGCCCCGACGCCACCATCAAGGCCTTCCTCACCGCCGCCGGCAACGGCGACTACGACGCTGCCCACGCGTACTTCGCGGAGCCCCTCAAGCAGGTGCAGCCGCTGGCGACCTTCCGTTCGGTGGCGGCCGCCAACCGGAACCTCTTCCAGGTGCAGGACACCACCTTCAACAACCGCTCGGTCGACCTCACGGGAGCGGAGCTCTCCGGCACCGTGACGCTCACCGGCGGCACGCAGCTGCCGGCGACCTTCAAGCTGGTGCGGGAGAACGGCCAGTGGCGGCTGATCTCGTACCAGATCGGCAGCGGCTGAGCCCAGAGCGCGCACGACTGTGCGCGCGGCGGGCTCAGCGCCGAGGAGCGTAGCGACGAGGGGCCTCGACGGCCGATTCCTTCACGGGCCTTGAGCCGACGTGCCCCTGCGGCTCCGCGCCGGCGCCTGCTGCGCCGGGCGCGCCGGCGGCGCCGGACCGATCGTCGCGGCCCGTGGCGCCGGCGCCGGCAGCAGCAGGGCCGAGAGGTCGCGGCCGTCGAGGCGCGTGGGCGGCCGCAGGCCGAGCAGCGCCGCCAGCGTCGGGGCGAGGTCGACGGTCGCCACCGCCTCGTCGATCTCCCGTCCGCGCACGCCGGGAAGGCGGACGATGAGCGGCACGTGGGTGTCGTACGGGTAGAGCGATTTGTGGGTGGTGCCGGTGAGCCTCTCGACGAACCAGGGCCGCCACTGCACCACGAAGTCGGGGCTGCGCTGCGGCTGGTAGCTCGCCCGCTGCATGGCGAGCTCCACGTTGGCGGTCGGCCGATCGGGCGCCAGCTCGGCGCGCGTCCAGATGCGCGCCACGTCGGGGCAGGCGGAGAGCCACTGGACGATGCGGCGGTCCAGCTCGCGCCGCGGCACGCGGCTGCGGGCCACCGCGCCGGGGTCGAGGTAGAGGTTGGCGGCGAACCAGTCGCGACGGCCGAAGGCGGCGTCGAGTCGGCGGGTCACCGATTCCACGCAGGCGACGTGGGCCGCCGACTCGCGCACTCCCGGCAGCCCCAGCAGCCGCTGACGCTCTGGCATCGGCGCCACGCCGTGATCGGCGGAGAGCGCCACCACCAGGTGGTCGCGCCCGACCTGCCGCTCGAGAGCGCCGAGCAGGTCGCCGAGCTCGCGGTCGAGCCGCACGACCGTGTCGAGCACCTCACGGCTGTGCGGACCGTAGACGTGCCCGACGGTGTCGAGGGCGGTGAAGGAGAGCCCCAGGTAGTCGAGGTGGTCGTCGACACCCAGCCGCTCCTGTTGCGCCAGCTCGCGCGCGAAGGCGGCGAGGTACTCGTCGATCACCGGTGAGTCATAGAGGGACTCATAGAAGCCGGAGTCGAGCTGGGTGGTGAGGTCGCCGAAGGGGTGCGGGAAGTGAGGCGGCAGCCCGGCGCCGTCGAGCTGCACGGCGCCCAGTCGCGCCGCATCGACGCCACGGGGCAGCGGCACGGGCTGCCAGACGGTGCCGAAGTGAGCGCGCAGCAGCGGCCGGTGGTCGAAGCCGGCCACCCAGGCCCGCGAGTGGCCGTAGTAGCGGCTGGTGACGAAGCCATGGGACCCGGCGTCGTACCAGTAGGCGACGTTGGGGCGCTTGCCGCCGAGGAGGACGGCGGCACGGTCCTTGCCGCTGGCCGAGTAGATGCGACCCCAGGGATCACGCTGGCGCACCCAGTCGGGAAGGGCAGTGGCGAGCAGGTTGGTCGGGCCCACCACGCCGGTGCGCGGGTTCTCGACCGAGTAGACGTCGTGGCGGGCGGTGCGGTCGAACCAGTCGTTGGCGATGACCCCGTGGTGGCGGGGCGTCAGTCCGGTGACCAGCGTGGCGTGCCCCGGCGCGGTGGCGGTGAGGGCGTGCCGATGGTGGGCGTCGGCGAAGACGACGCCCTCCGTGAGCAGGCGGGCGAGGCCACCGCGCAGCGCCGGGCGGTAACGCTGCAGCGTGTCCCAGGCGAGCTGGTCGACGACCAGCAGCACCAGCAGGCGGATGCCCGACAGCTTCGCCGGCAGGCGCCGCGGTCGCGACGCCGGGCGGCCGCCGCAGGCGAGCAGCAGCAGTGCGAGAAGGGCGCCGGCGATCGCGCGCCGGCGGGTGCGCGAGGATCGGCAGGCCATGGCGCTCAGCTCAGCCAGCAACGAGACCCCGTCGGCGGGCCGGCGCCGCCCGCCTGCTCGCGGCAGTGTCGCTCGACCCGCGCCAGCAGCGTCGAGAAGTCGACCGGCTTGCGCAGGACGTCGCCAGGCGACAGCTCCCGCACCCCCTCGCCAGCGGTGGCGGTGAGCACCAGGACGGGGATGCCGGCGAGCCGGTCTTCCTGCAGCTGGCGCTCGCGGAACTCCCAGCCGTCCATCACCGGCATCACCAGGTCGAGCAAGATGAGACAGGGGCGCGGCGCCGAGCGCAGGTAGTCGAGGGCCTCCTGGCCGTTGGTGGCCGTCTCCACCCGGAACCCTTCCTCGCGCAGGATGTCGGACAGCGCCTCGCGCGCGCCATGGTCGTCCTCGACCAGCAGGATGGTGCTCATCCGCCTCCCCTCCCCTCACCCTCTGCGTCCTGACGGCTGGCCGGCGATTGCTTGGGCAGCTCGACCTCGAACCGAGCTCCTGCGCCGGGGCTGCTCTCGACACTGATCCTGCCTCCGAAAGCATCCACCGCTCGCCGCGCGATCCACAGCCCCAGCCCGAAGCCGGCGAAGCGCCGCTCGCTGGTGCCACGGGCGAAACGCTCGAAGATGCGCTCCTGCAGCTCGGGCGCGATGCCGATGCCGCGATCCTGTACGACCAGCAGCGCTCGGTCGCCGCGGTCTCGCACCTCGACGTCGATGGGTTGGCCCTCGCCGTATTTGATGGCGTTGGTCAGCAGGTTGGCGATCACCTGGTCGAGCCGCACGCGGTCCCACTCGCCACGCACCTCGGCATCGCCGCCGAGCCGCAGCTGCTCGCCGCCGGCCTGGTGGCGATGGCGTTCCACCGCCTGCCGCGCCAGCTCCACGAGGTCGAGCGGCTCGGGCGCCAGGGGCAGGCCGCCACCGGACAGCCGCGACACGTCGAGCAGCTTTTCCACCAGCTCGATCAGCCGGTCGAGCTGCGTCTCCGCCTTGCCCAGCTTGTCGTCGAGCCAGGCGGGAGTGCACTGCTCGGGGCGATGGAGGGCCCCGCGGTGCAGCGACAGCAGCACCAGCTGCAGGGCGTTGAGCGGATTGCGCAGCTCGTGCGAGGCGGTGGTGAGGAAGTCGTCGCGCGCCTGCGCCGCCTGCCGCGCCTCCGCCAGCAGGCGGGCGTTGTCGATCGCCAGCGCCGCCCGGTCGGCGAGGTCCTCGGCGACGGCCAGCTCCTCCCCGCCGTAGTGCATCCCCGATTCGGCGGCGATGAAGGTGATGACGCCCAGGGTGCGGCCGCGGGCGTTTAGCGGCACGATCATCACCGAGCGCATGTGCAGGTCGCGAAGGATCTGCAGGTGGTCGGCGTCGCGGGCCTCCCGCACCAGCATCTCGTCGCTGATCAGCGGGTAGAGCTGAGAGCGGCCGGTGCGCAGCACGTGGCGGGGGCCGCTGGGCTCATCGCGCGGCGGGTAGCGGCGCGACCACTCGGCGGCGAGTGCGACCTTGGCGGGATCGGCGTGCGCCACCATCGTCGGCAGTGTCGCCACCTCGGCAGCGAGATCGATGGTGCACCAGTCGGCGAAGCGCGGCACCGCCAGCCGGGCCAGGCTCTCCAGCGTCGGCCCGAATTCGGTGCTTGCCGCCAGCAGCGCGCTGGCGTCGGCGAGGAAGGCGGCCCGCTCACGCAGCCGCTCGGCCTCCTCGCGCGCCCGGCGCTCGGTCTCGAACAGCTGGGCCCGCGCCAGCGCTTGCGCGCAGTGCTGGGCGAGCAGCAGGCGATAGAGGTGCGCCTCCTCGTCGATCTCGCGCGGCTGGTCCCAGCTGAAGGCGAGGGCGCCGATGGCTCGCCCTTCGACCAGCAGGGGCATGACGGCGGAGACGGCGCCGTAGTGGTTGCCCGCCGCCGCCCGGTACACCTCCGGGTAGCGCGCCGCCAGCGCCTCGCGCGAGCCGATGAAGACGGGCGAGCCGGCGCGGATGACGTCGGCGATCGGCAGCGGGA
>DASYUP010000554.1:0-6012 GCA_036001185.1 Thermoanaerobaculia bacterium | reverse complement strand
CACGCCCGCCGCCGCCGCGCCGAGGGCGCGCTGGTACTCGGCGAGCACCTGCTCCTCGATCATCCGGCGGGTCTCGTTGTTGAGCGGATGCGCCACGTCACGATACCCTCCCCGCTTGCGCCGCCGGCTCGGCATGCTGATGAACAGCCCCCGCTTCCCCTCGATGACCTTGAGGTCGTTGACGATGAAGCAGGCGTCCAACACGATCGAGGCGTAGGCCTTGAGCTTTTCCTCGTCGACCGGGAACACCCTAACCTCGGTGATCTGCATGTCCTCTCCTCCCCCCTTGGGGGCTGTGCGGCCACCCTGCGACCCTCCGTGGCGCGCCCTCCGGCCGCGTCACGGGTGCAGCGAGTCGCGAGCGACGGTGCGGACCCGCTCGATGCGGGTACCGACAGGCCGCCGCAGGCCGGGGAGCCCTTCGCCCATCGGCCCGGCCCCGCCATCCCCACCGGGCATCGCCCAGAGAGTGGAGCCGCTACCCGACAGGCGCGCTACCCAGCCCGCCGCCCGAAGGTCGGCGTGCAGGGCAGCCAGCTCCGGCCAACGACGAAACACCGGGCCTTCGAGATCGTTCGCGGCATGCGCGAACGCCTCCCAGCCGAGCTCGCCTCGCTGCACCAGAGCCCCAATCCTGGCATCGAGGGGTCCGGCTGTCAATTCGCCCAGCTCCGCAAATGCCTGCGCGGTGGGGACGTGGACGGGTGGGAGGAGCAGCAGCAGGTCCCGCGCCGGCAGCTCGGGGAGGGGGAGGATCTCGTCGCCGCGGCCCACTCCCAGCGCCGTGCCGCCGACCAGGAAGTAGGGGACGTCGGCCCCCAGCTCGCGGGCCAGCGCCAGCAGCCCGGCTGCCGGCGCCGGCGAGCCCAGCAGCCCCTGTAGGCCGAGCAGGACGGTCGCCGCGTTGCTGCTGCCGCCACCAAGGCCGCCGCCCATGGGGATGCGCTTGCGGAGGTGGATGTCCACCCCACGTCCCGGTGCCCAGCGTCCCAGGAAGCCGGCCGCCGCGCGGCGGGCCAGGTTCTCGGGCCCGGCGCTGAGCTCGGCTCCCTCGACCGCCAGGCGGATCCCCTCGCTCCCCAGCTCCAGCGTCAGCTCGTCGGCGAGGTCGACGGTCTGGAAGATCGTCCGCAGCTCGTGGTAGCCGTCGGCGCGGCGCCCCACCACCTGCAGGTGGAGGTTGACCTTGGCGTAGCTCGGCAGGCTAACGGACCGGCGGCCCACTGCAGTCCTCCACGTAACCGGTGGGGATCGCCGGCGGGCCGAGCTCACCCGGCAGCGGCTCGCCGACCACCTCCTGCCAGCGCAGCTGCCGGCCCTGGCGCTGGGAGAGGATGCCGCCCCTCCCCTGCCGCCGCCACCACCAGAGCGGCTGGTCGCCCTCCCAGATGGTCCAGGTGCTGAGGCGGCCGCCATCGACGACGGCGGTCCAGCGCCGCCCGGCGTCGTCGCGCAGCTCGAGGTCGCCCTTGGGGCCGGGCGGCCCGGTCGGTTTGGCCGGGACGGCGCCGAGCAGGATCGCCGGCAGCGCCGTCGCCGGCACCGGCCCGGCCCCGAGGCCGGGCAGTGCCAGCTGCGAGAGGTCAGGGCACCAGACGCCGGCCCGGTGGTCGATCCACCACGTGCGGGAGCCGTCGACGGCAATGGTCCACAGCAGGCGGCCCAGGCGATCGGAGGCATCCAGGCGGAAGCGGTCGAGGGCGGCTAGCCGCAGGGTGGCGCGGAAGCTGCCGCCTCCCTCGGGTCCCTCATAGGCTCCCTGAAAGAGCCGCTGCGACGGCACCACGCCGGCGGGCAGCTCCCAGGGGGCGGTGCCGGCGAGCGGCGCCGCTGGCCCGCCCGCGCGGGGTCGCACCGACGCCGCAGCACAGCCGAGCAGAACCCCGGCGGCGAGCAGCCAGCCCCACCTCACTGCCGCGGCAGACCGCGCTCGACGTCCTCGAGCTTGCGCTGCACCTCGGAGGCGTTGTCGTCGCCCAGAGCGAGGGCCCGCCGATAGGCGGTCAGCGCCTCCGGCATCTTGCCGGCCGCCCGCAGGGCATCGCCGAGGTGCTCCTGCACGGTGCCGTCACCGGGCAGCAGCCGCGCCGCGCGCTGCAGCTGCTCGATCGCCTGCGGCAGCTCGCCCAGGCGGAAGTAGACCCAACCCAACGAGTCGACGTAGGCCGCGTTGCCGGGATCGAGCTCCAGCGCCCGCTGCACCAGCTTGAGCGCCTCGGGCAGGTTCTGCCCCTTCTCCGCCCACATGTAGCCCAGGTAGTTGAGCGCCATGTGGTAGTCGGGCGCACGCCGCAGCAGCTCCTGGAAGGTGGCGACCGCTTCCGGCGCCTTGCCCGTGCGCTCGTACGCCGCGCCCAGGCGGAAGCGCAGGTCGGTCGACTCGGGATCACCGGCGAGCAGCTCGAGCAACAGCGGGATCGCCTGCGCGTGACGGCCGGCCCGCTGGTAGACATCTGCCGCCCGGGCCTTTCCCTCGGCACCCCCGGGCAGCTTGGCGAGCTCGGCCGCCGCCTCCGCCTCGCGGCCGAGCGAGAGCAGCACCTCGGCCCGCTTGGACGCGAGCGCCGCCGCCGGCAACCCGGAGCCCGGCACCAGCTCGGCAAGCGCCTGCTCCTTGTTGCCCAGGCCGACGAGGGCATCGACCCGCAGCAGCGTCGCCGTCGGCTTGGTGCTGCCCTCCGCGGCTACCAGCTTGTCGAGCAGTGGCAGAACCTCCGTCCAGCGCTGCTCCTCGACCAGCAGCTGCGCCAGCTCGAGTCGCACGCGGTCGGCGACGGCCTGCTGCTCGGGACCGCCCGCCGTCAGGTTGGCGAGCAGCTCCGCCAGCAACTGCCGCGCCTCGTTGCGCTTCTCCTCGCGCGCCAGCATACGGGCGAGCGACAACCCCACCTCGGGATCGCGCGGCAGCTCGGCGTGCAGGCCCTCGAGCTCCTTCAACGCCTCGGCGTCCTTGCCCTGCTCCTCGAGCAGCAGGGCGCGGAAGAGACGAAGGCGCAAGTCGGGGCCGGCGGCGAGCAGGCGATTCACCAGCGCCGAGGCGGCGGCGACGTCGCCGGTGCGATACAGCTCGAAGGCCAGCCGACGCTGCACGTCGGGCAGCGGCTCCTGCTCAGCCGGGGCGTCGCGCAGCACGGCAACCGAGCCGGTGTGATCGTCGCTGTCGCTGAGCAGGTCGGCCAGCGCGAGCCGGGTCTCGAGGGAGTCGGGCTCGCGCAGCAGCTGGTCGCGCAGGAGGGCGGCGGCGTCTGCCTTCTTGCCGCGCTGCATCAGCAGGCGCAACAACTGCGTGGTGGCCTGCCGCGCGTCGGGCACGGCGGCGACGAGACGGCGGAACATCTCCTCGGCGTGCTGCTGATCGCCCGCCGCCAGGTAGATGCGGCCGAGCGCCTGCAGCGCGTCGGGGTCTTCGGGCCGCAGCGCCAGCAGGGCCTCGAGGGCGGTGCGCGCCTCGCTCAGCAGGTCGGGCCGGCCGTCGAGCAGCGCCAGCAGGTCCTCGGCCCCGGCGCGCAGCACGTCGGCGTCCTTGGCACCGAGCGCGATCGCCTGTCGCGCCTGCTTCTCGGCCTCGTCCGCGTGGCCCATGCGCAGCTCGATCGCTGCCAGCTCGAGGTGGGGGTACGGGTCGGCGGGGGCCGCCTCGGCCGCCTTCTGCAGCAGCGACAGCGCCTCGGCGTATTGCCCCTCGAGGGCCAGCATGCGACCCACGGCGAACGCCGCCGCGGGAGCCGCCGCCGTCGGCGGGGCAGGATCGGCGGGGGCCGCGGGGGCGGCGGCGACGCAGGGTGTCACCACGATCACCAGCAGCAACAACGCTGTGGAAAGCGTGCGGCGGACCATCGATTGAGGATACCAGGGGGAGTCGCAACGCGGTGGCCGGCCGCGTTGACTCACCCCCGGACCGCCCGTACCATGGGCCGGATGGCCCGCGCCCTGCTCGCCTTGGTCGCCGCGGCGACGCTCGCCGCACCGGCGGCGGCGCAACGGCTGCTGCTCGCCGGACCGCCCGAGAATCCGCTGCGCCTGCGGGCCGGCGCCGACGGGCTGCGGGTGGAGGCGGGCATCGACTCCGAGCCCGGTGCCGCCGGCCGGGGCTGGCGGCTCACGTTGCCGCGGGGCGGTGACGTCGAGGCCTTCGTCGCCACCGGCGAGGGCTGGCTGGCCGCCGGCAGCGTGCCGGTCACCGGGGGCCGCGAGCTGGCGCTGTGGGCGGGCGACGCGCCGCAGCCGGGCGGCGGTGGATCACGCAGCCTGCCGCCGCCCCCCGGGCGCCATGGCGCCCTGCGGGTGAACCCGGTGCCCCTGGTGCGCGACGGCCGGCTGATCGCCCTGGCCTGGCTCGAGGGGGAGGCCCTCGACCGCCTCGCCGTCTGGGCGGCGAGCTGGGACGGCCAGCGCTGGGGCCGGCCGGTGGCGGTGGCGCCACCGGGCCGCGGCAGCCAGCTCGCGCTCACCGGAGCCGTGCTCGCCGACGGCACGTTGCTGCTCGCCTGGAGCGCCTATGACGGCGAGGACGATGAGGTGCTGTGGAGCCGCGGTCGCGGGGAGCGCTGGAGCGGTTCCCGCGCGGTGGCGCCCGGCAACCACGTACCCGACGTTACTCCCACCGTGCGCGCGGCGGGCGCGGGCGCCCTGCTCGCCTGGAGCCGCTACGACGGCAACGACTACCGGCTGCTGCTCGCCCGCTTCCAGGGCGGCGGCTGGACGTCACCCCAGTGGGTCGCCGGCGCTGGCACCGCGCTGCCGGCATGGGAGGGTGAGTCGCTGGTCTTTCGCGACGCCGCGCACGGCGCCTGGGTGGTGGCGGCCGTCGCCAGCGAGAGCCGACTCCGCGTCGTCGACGCCGTCGCCGCGCCACCGACACCCCGGCCGGCGGCGTGGCGCCCCCGCGGCGAGCTGCGGTTGCTGTTTCCCTGACGACTCGGCATCGCCACCACCATGCCAGAGCCCCAGGTCACCGATCTCCGCGACCGCAAGGCCGAGCACCTCCGCCTGGCCCTCGAGGCCGGCATGCAGCATGGTGGCAACTTCTTCGACGATTGGTCGTTCGAGCACGACGCCCTGCCCGAGCTCGACGCCAGGGAGATCGACACCGGCGTCGAGTTCCTCGGCAAGCGACTGGCCGCCCCGCTGCTGATTTCCTCGATGACCGGCGGCACGCCGGCGGCGGCGCGCATCAACCGCCACCTCGCCCTCGCCGCCGAGCGCCAGCGGCTGGCGATGGGTGTCGGCTCGCAGCGGCGGGCGCTCGAGGACCCGCGGCAAGCGGCGACCTTCCAGGTGCGGGAGGTGGCGCCGACCGCGCCGCTGCTCGCCAACCTCGGCGCTGTGCAGCTCAACTACGGCTACGGCGTCGCGCAGTGCGTGGCGGCGGTGGAGATGATCGGCGCCGACGCCCTGGTGCTCCACCTCAACCCCCTGCAGGAGGCGTTGCAGCCGGAGGGGCAGGGGGACTTCCGCGGCCTGCTGGCGAAGATCGGCGAGGTGGCGCGAGCGCTGCCGGTGCCTCTCATCGTCAAGGAAGTGGGTTGCGGCCTTTCGCGTGCCGCCGGCGAGCGGTTGCTGGCGCAAGGCGTGCGCATCCTCGACACCGCCGGCCTCGGCGGCACCAGCTGGGCGCGCATCGAGGCGCGACGGGGTGGCGATGCGCCGCGCGGCGAGCTGTTCGCCGACTGGGGCATTCCCACCCCCGAGTCGATCCGCGCCCTGGCCAGCCTGCCGGAGGTGACGGTCATCGGCAGTGGCGGCGTGCGCAACGGCGTCGATGCCGCCAAGGCGCTGGCGCTGGGCGCCCACCTGGTGGGCATCGCCCAGCCGCTGCTCGCCGCAGCCATGGAGTCGGCGGAGGCGGTCGAGGCGCGCCTCGCCGCGCTCCTCGACGAGCTGCGCATCTGCATGTTCTGCGTCGGCGCGCGCACCATCGAGGCGCTGCGGCGAACGCCGATCGCGCTGCGGAGGCGGCGGTGAGCGCGGCTCGAGGTGCCGCGGCGGCGGCCGCCGCCCTCGACACCGCGG
>DASYUP010000553.1:0-9438 GCA_036001185.1 Thermoanaerobaculia bacterium | reverse complement strand
GCTCGCCCTGCTGGTCATTCCGCTGGACCCGCCCGCCGCGTCTCGAAAAGCCCCGCGACTAGGCGACTCTTGGGCGCGAACCCGGGTCACATCGGCCAGGTTCCAAGATGCCGCGCCACAGTTCGTTCCATATATCGAGTGAGCCTCGTGAGACCGCTTGTATGGCCGCCGCGGCGGTGACGCCCATCGCTGGGTGTCGGTGGCAGCAGAAGTCGAAGGCAAGAAGCTGTTCGTGTTTCGGCGTGATGACTGACACGCGTGGCGCACCGCGCGGTGGAAGTTGAGGCAGGCCGGGGGCTGATGCCGAGGAGGTTCTGATGCGACGAATCGTGGTCCTGGCGTTGCTCGGGTCCATGTTCGCCGCCGGTCTCGAGGCGGTGACTCTGAACGTCGACTGCGATCGCGGCCAGACGATCGGTGGGGCTCTCGCCAGGATCCGCTTGTTCAACCGGTGGCAGGCCAACACCATCAACGTGGGCGGGAGGTGCGCCGAGTCGATCGAGATTCGCAACTTCGAGCGGCTGACCCTCGCCGGTACCGGTGCCGCGGTGATCGTGGAGCCCACCAATGCGAGACCCGAGCTGAGCATCATCAACTCCCAGGACGTGATCGTCCGCGACCTCACCATCGGCTCAGCCGCTGGAACGTCGCTGCAAATGGCGAACTGCCAGGAGTGCGAAGTGCGGGGCAGCACCATCGAGGGCCTGACGCTGGTCTATGGCTCGGGTAGCGCGACGTTCTTCGACGACGTGCTGCACGCCGATGGAAATTTCGCCGCTTTCGCCAGCTACGACCACCTCAGGGTCTTCATGATCGACTGCACGGTGGAGCCGGGAAGCGGATCGGCATGGTCCGGCGTGTTCAGCGATTCGATCATTCACCTGAGCGGCACGAAGGTGCGGGGATTCGGCGTCGGCATCACGGTCAGGGATGGCGCGAAGCTGACCTTGGCCGACCGCCGATCGGTGGTCCCCGGCAGTGGCCCCGACCCGACGGTTCTGGTCGAGGGCAACTCCTGGGCGGGGATCGAGGTGGGCAGTGCCAGCACCGCACTGCTCCACGCCGCGCGCATTCGCAACAACGGTGTCGGCGTGGTGGCCAGTGGCAACTCGAGGATCCAGACGGGTGCCGAGGCGGGCTTCGGACCTGGTGCCGAGATCGCCGACAACGCCGGCGTCGGCGTGATGGTCATCGATGGGGCGCACGCCGACGTGGGCGGAGGAACACGAATCCTGCGCAGCGGCAGCAATGGCCTGGTGGTGGTCAACAACTCCACCGCGTCCGCTTCACCCGCGGCAACCCTCGCCACCGAGATCAGTGGCAGCGCGGCGCAGGACGTCTTCTGTGACGCGACGTCGGTGGTCAGCAACGGCGCGCGGATCGCGGCGACCAAGGTAACTTGCCCCAACCTCAACTCGGGGCCGCACGTGGCGCTGCCCACTCCCTAGCAGGACTCCTTCCGCACATCGCACATTGGGCGGCCACGCCGCGGGAGGCTCCCCGCTTCCTTTCAAACCGCCGCCGCCTTCGCCGCGGGTAAAGTGTGTCCGTGACCAGCCGTCTCCGCACCGTGCTCGAGATGATCAAGATCGAGCACACGCTCTTCGCCCTGCCCTTCGCCTTCCTCGGCATGATGCTGGCGGCCGGCGGTCTGCCGCCCTGGCGCACCGTCTTCTGGATCACCGTCGCCATGGTCGGCGCGCGCAGCGCGGCGATGGCCTTCAACCGGCTGGCCGACCGCCGGCTCGATGCCGCCAACCCACGCACCGCCACGCGGGCACTGCCGCAGGGCGCGCTCACGCCGGGCTTCGTCGCCGCCTTCGTGGTGGCGGCGGCATCGTTGTTGGTGGTCGCCGCCTGGCAACTCAATCCGCTCGCCCTGGCGCTGTCGCCGGTTGCGCTCGCCGTGGTCTTCCTCTACTCGTACACCAAGCGCTTCACTGCCCTCTGCCACCTGGTGCTGGGGCTCGCCCTCGCGGGGGCGCCGCTTGGAGCCTGGATCGCCGTGCGCGGCGACGTGGCGACGGCGCCTCTCGTGCTCGGCGGGGCGGTGCTGCTGTGGGTCGCCGGCTTCGACGTGCTCTACGGGCTGCAGGACGTGGACTTCGATCGTCGCAGCGGGCTGTTCTCCATTCCGGCGCGCCTCGGTGTGCGGCCGGCGCTCTGGCTGTCGGCGGTCTTCCACGCCGGTACGCTGCTGCTGCTGGCCCTGTTGCCGCGCGTCTACGCGCCCGGCCTCGGCATTGCCTACTGGGTCGGTGTTGCCGGCTGCGCGGCGCTGCTCCTGTGGCAGCACTGGGTGGTGCGGCCGGCTGACCTCGCCCGCCTCGATGCCGCCTTCTTCACCGCCAACGGCGCGCTTGCCGTCTGGCTCCTTGCCGCCACAGCGGTGGACCTGGCGGTGCGGCGCCTCTGATTGCCTGGTGCGCCGTGGGGTCACAGCGGGACCGGCACGGTCTGTGCTAGCCAGCCCGGCGGGAGGGAGCGTGGTGAGCCTACCTGCCGATCCGGTCCTCTTGATCGATGACCACGACGACAGTCGTAGCCTCTTGATGGAGCTGCTCGAGCTCGAGGGCTATCGGGTGGTGGCGACGCGCAACGCGCGCGACACACTGGCGGTGATGGAGTCGCTGCGGCCGTGCATGATCTTCCTCGACCTCGGGCTGCCCGACCTGCCGGGGCTCGAGTTGGCGGGGCAACTCCGCGCGCTGCCGGCCGGCGCGGCGGTGCCGCTCTACGCCCTCAGCGGCTTCGCCCACCTGCGTGCCGAGGCGCTCGCCACGGTGTGCGACGGCTTCGTCCTCAAGCCCGTGTTGCCGAGCGAGCTGCGCCGCATCGTCGGCCAGCACTGCCGGCGCGAGCCCGACGGCGAGAAGGTGGCCTGAGAGCTACGAGCAGCGGGGCGGCGGCGGCCCGCCGCCGGCCGTGGATATACTGCGCCGGATGCCGCCCCGGGTGCTCGATCCGGCGACCTTCCCCGCCGAGCTGCAGGAGCTCGCTGGCAAGGTGCGCGCGGGCGTCCGCCTCGACGAGAGCGACGCCCTGCAGTGCTTCACCACCCCGCACCTGCTGCACCTCGGGCGGTTGGCCGACACGGTGCGCCGCCGCCTGCACGGTGACGTCGCCTACTTCAACGTCAACCGCCACATCAACCCCACCAACGTCTGCGTCTACACCTACAACTGCAAGTTCTGCAGCTTCGCCGCCCTCGAGGGTGAGGCCCACGCCTGGCAGATGAGCCACGAGGAGGTCTACCGCCACGCCGCCGAGCAGGGCGGCAACGCGGTGACCGAGTTCCACATCGTCGGCGGCTTGCATCCCAACCTCGACCTTGCCTGGTACGAGGAGATGCTGCGCGGGCTCAAGGAGCGTTTCCCCGACGCCCACCTGAAGGCATTTACCGCCATCGAGATCGGCTGGTTCGCCAAGCGCGAGAAGCTGTCGATCGAGGAAGTGCTGCGCCGTCTGGTCGCTGCCGGGCTGGGATCGCTGCCCGGCGGCGGGGCGGAGATCTTCGCCCCCGAGGTGCGCGAGATCATCTGCGACGGCAAGCTCGACGCCGGCGAGTGGATCGAGGTGCACCGCGTCGCCCACGGCATGGGGCTGCGCACCAACTGCACGATGCTCTACGGCCACGTCGAGAAGGTCGAGCACCGTGTCGACCACCTGCTCCGCCTGCGGGCGCTGCAGGACGAGAGCGGCGGCTTCAACTGCTTCATCCCCCTCGCCTATCACCCCGAGAACAACTACATGGGGCTCAAGTACCACACCACGGGCAGCGAGGACCTGCGCACCATCGCCACCTCGCGGCTGGTGCTCGACAACGTGCCCCACATCAAGGCCTACTGGATCATGGTGACGCCGAAGCTGGCGCAGGTGGCGCTGTCGTTCGGCGCCGACGACCTCGACGGCACGGTGGTCGAGGAGACCATCTACCACATGGCCGGGGCGCAGACCGGCCAGGCGATGTCGCGCCAGGAGCTGGTGCGCATCGTCCGCGACGCCGGCTTCACCCCGGTCGAGCGCGACACGCTCTACCACCCGCTCGCCCGCGAGACCGCGCCGTTGCCGCACGGCCACGCGGTCGCGCCGGACCCCGCCGCAGCGCCGGCTTGAGCGCCGTCGAGCTCCCCTTCAACTACCTGGCCGTGGACGGGCCCATCGGGGTGGGCAAGACCACGCTGGTGGAGAAGCTGTGCGAGCGCTTCGAGGGGGTGAAGCTGCTCGAGGACGTCGACAACCCGTTCCTCGCCGACTTCTACAAGGACCGGCCGGGCACCGCCTTCCAGACGCAGCTCTACTTCCTGCTGTCGCGCTACAGGCAGCAGCAGGAGGTGCACCAGCGCGGGCTCTTCGATCGGCTGGTGCTCGCCGACTACACCTTCGACAAGGACCGCATCTTCGCCTACCTCAACCTCTCGGACGACGAGCTGGCGCTCTACGACAAGCTCTACAAGCTGCTCGAGCCGCAGGTGCGCGCCCCCGACCTGGTGCTCTACCTGGTGGCCGACGTCGACACCTGCCTCGAGCGCATCAAGCGGCGCCAGCGCACCTTCGAGCGCCACCTCGCCGGCGACTACCTGGCGCAGCTCATCGACGCCTACAACCACTACTTCCACTACAACGACCGCTCACCGCTGCTGGTGGTCGACACCCGGCACATCGACTTCGTGCACCGGAGCGAGGACTTCGAGGACCTGGTGAAGAAGCTCTCGCGGCCGGTCAAGGGCACCGAGTACTACGTGCCGCTGGGGTCGGGGAAGTAGGAGAGGAGCCGGAGCGGAGTCGGAGCGGAGCCGGAGTGGGGAGTGGGAGTGCACACGCGCGCGTCGGTGGCGCGACGTGGGGCCCCGCCAGCCGGGGGTATCCCGTCCGTGCTCGGCGCCGCGGACGGCGCCTCCGCGCGGGCGGGAGCCCTCCCCCCGGCGCGCCCCACGTCGCGGCGAGACGTCCCACAGAGTCAAGGTCGGCTTCTGAGGTAGGGGCGGGGCTTGTCCCCGCCCGTGTGGAGCGAATTGCGGATTTTGCGCTACTATCATGCCGTTGCCGCTTGGATCCCGCAAGGGACTGGGACGGTAGAGCCAGCGTGACGGTGGCGCGAGGTGAGGCGGGCGGGGCCCGATTCCCGACTGGGAACGGACACCCGGCGAGCCGCTGATCGAATCCGCGCGCCGGCCACAGTCACCCGTCCCGACGCCATCGCGGGGTCCGCGCGGCCGCCACCCGGAAGGGTGCCAAGGTCGGGAGGCTGCCATGCCGGAGAGCCGCGTCACGGTTCCGTGGGTCAGCGAGGCGCCCGCACGGGGCGAGCGCGTGGTGATGGTCACCGCCTACGACTGCCCGCAGGGGCGGCAGGCGGACGCCGCCGGCGTCGACGTCGTGCTGGTGGGCGACTCGCTCGCCATGGTGGTGCTCGGCCACCCCGACACCCTGGCGGTGACAGTGGAGGAGATGCTCCATCACGTGAAGGCCGTGCGCCGCGGCGTCGAGCGGGCGCTGCTGGTGGCTGACATGCCCTATGGCTCGTTCCATCTCGGCGCCGAGGCGGCGGTCGCCAACGCCATTCGCTTCCTCAAGGAGGGCGGCGCACAGGCGGTGAAGATCGAGGGGGACCGCCCGGACATCGTGCGCGCCCTGGTGGCCGCCGAGGTGCCGGTGATGGCCCACCTCGGCCTCACGCCGCAGTCGGTGCACAAGCTCGGCGGCTTCAAGGTGCAGGGGCGCGGCGCGGCGGCGCGCGAGCGGCTGCTCGCCGCGGCGCGCGAGGCGGAGGCGGCGGGGGCCTTCTCGCTGGTGGTCGAGTGCGTGCCGGCGGAGCTCGCCAGCGAGGTGTCGGCGGCGCTCGCCATCCCCACCCTCGGCATCGGCGCCGGGCCGGGCTGCGACGGCCAGGTGCTCGTCTACCACGACCTGCTCGGCCTCGAGGAACGCATAGCGCCGCGCTTCGTTCGCCGCTACGCCCAGCTCGGCGCCGCCGCTCGTGAGGCGATCGCCGCTTACGCCGCCGACGTGCGCGCCGGCCGCTTCCCCGGCCCCGGCGAGTCCTACGGCGACCCCAGCCGGCAGCTCGAGCTGGTGGGCAAGCTCTATGGCTGATCGCGGTCGCGCGAACCAGGACCCACCATGCCAGGGCGCGAATTGAGTATCGTGTCCCCGATTTCCCCGCGACCAGGACCCAGTACCACCATGCCGGCGCGCGAATTGAGTATCGTGTCCCCGCTGGAACGGGTTGCTGACGTCACGCGCTTGCGTCACGCGGTCGCCGCCTGGCGGCGCGATGGCGACGTGGTGGGCCTCGTGCCCACCATGGGGGCGCTGCACGGCGGTCACCTGTCGCTGCTGCAGCTCGCCCGCGAGCGCGCCGACCGGGTGGTGGCCTCGCTGTTCGTCAATCCGGCGCAGTTTGGCCCGGGCGAGGACTTCGCCCGCTACCCGCGGGACCCCGAGCGCGATGCCGAGCTGCTCGCCGAGGCCGGTTGCGACCTGCTCTTCGCGCCGGCGGTGGAGACCATCTACCCGGCCGGCCACGCCACCTTCGTCGAGCCGGGAGGCGCCGCCAGCGGGCTCGAGGGGGAGCGCCGGCCCGGGCACTTCCGCGGCGTCGCCACGGTGGTGGCGCAGCTCTTCCACCTGGTGCAGCCAGACCGCGCGGTGTTCGGCGAGAAGGACGCCCAGCAGCTCGCCGTGGTGCGGCAGCTGGTGCGCGACCTCCACTTCCCGGTGGAGATCCTCGCCGGTCCGACCGTGCGGGAGCCCGACGGGCTCGCCATGTCGTCGCGCAACGCCTATCTGAGCGCTGCCGAGCGGCGGGCGGCGACGGTGTTGCACCGCGCTCTGCGTGCCGCCGAGGCGCTGGTCGCCGGCGGCGAGCGGCGGGCGGCGGCGGTCGTCGCGCACATGGAGGCGGTGCTCGCCGCCGAGCCCCTCGCCGCCGCCGACTACGTCGCCGTCGTCGACCCCGACAGCTTCCAGCCGGTCGAGACCCTGTCCGGCAACGTCGTGCTGCCCATCGCCGTGCGCATCGGCGGCACGCGTCTCATCGACAACCTGCGGCTGCGGGTGGTGCCGGCGGGCACCGCGCCGCCGCCGCTGCTGCCACGCGCCGCGGTCTGAGGGGATCCCATGCAGCGCACCCTGCTCAAGTCGAAGATCCACCGCGCCACCGTCAGCGACGCCGACCTGCACTACCAGGGCTCGGTCAAGGTCGACCCGCTGCTGATGGCGGCCGCCGACCTGCTGCCCCACGAGCGGGTGGAGATCTACAACATCACCAACGGTGAGCGCTTCGCCACCTACGTGATCCCCGGCACGCCGGGCAGCGGCGAGGTGGTGATCAACGGCGCGGCGGCGCACAAGGCGAGCCGCGGCCACCTGGTGATCCTCTGCAGCTACGCCGCCTACGACGACGCCGAAGCGCGCGGCCACGAGCCGCGGGTGGTGTTCGTCGACGCCCGCAACCGGGCGGTGCCGGCGCCGCCGCTCGAGGCGCTGCTGAGGCCGGCATGAGACGCGCGGGGACAAGCCCCCGACACCAGAGCGTGGATACGGGCTCGTCTCGGGGGTAGGGGCGGGCTCGTCCCCGCCCGCGCTGTTCGCGGAAGCCCGTGCCGACACCTAAGCGCAGCGACACCCCGCACCACACTGCGCTACCGACCACCCGTCGGCGCGGCGCGGTCGCCGCGGCGGCCGATGATCTAATCCCGCCATCGCCACCACCGCCCTGCTGCTCATCGTCGGCACCGCGCTCGGCTGGTCGGGGCTCGACCTGCTGCGCAAGCTGCTGGCGACGCACCTGTCGCCCCTCGCCGTCGTCTTCTTCCTCGCCGTCGGCCAGGTGCCGGTGCTGGCGCTGTGGGGGATGGCGGCGACGGCCGGAGCGATCACGCCCCGCTACGTGCTGGTCGCCGGCGGCTCGGTGATCCTCAACGTCGTCGCCAACGCCGCCTACGTCGCGGCGCTCGGCCGCTCGCCGCTGTCGCTCACCGTGCCGTTGCTGTCGCTCACCCCCGCCTTCGTCGCCACCTTCGCCCGGCCGCTGCTCGGCGAGTGGCCGCGGCCGGTGCAGCTGCTCGGCATCGCGCTGGTGGTGGCGGGGGCGCTCTTCCTCGGTGGTGCCGCCGCCGAGGGGGGCTCGCTCGCCGCCTGGTGGCAGGCGCTGCGTCGCGAGCCCGGTACGCCGCTGATGCTGCTGGTGGCAGTTTGCTGGGGGCTGACCCTGCCGCTCGACAAGCTGGGCGTCGAGGCGGTCGGCCCGGCTCGCCACGCGCTGGTGCTCTGCGCCGGCATCGCCGTCGCCACGCTGCTGCTGATGCTCGTCACCGGCAAGGTGGGTGATCTTGCCACCGGCCTGCGCGGCCGCCTGCTGCCGCTGCTCGCTGCCTCGGTGCTGGTCTCCGCAGTGGCCCTCGTCCTACAGCTGCTGGTCATCCGCGTGGTGCTGGTCGGGGTGGTGGAGGCGGTCAAGCGGGCGGTCGGCAACCTGATGGCGGTGCTGCTCGGCGCTACCTTGTTCGGCGAGCGAGTGGGGTGGCGCAAGGTGGTGGCGTTGCTGCTGCTGGTCGGCGGTGTGGTGCTGATCCTGGTGCCGTGAGCCGGCGACGGCACTCGGCCCTTCTCAACGCGCCACGAGGACGACGAGTGTCACGTCGTCGTGCTGCGGGGCCTCGCCTCGGTGGGTCGCGACGTCTGCCAGCACCGCGGCGCACAGCGCCGCCGCGCCGGCACCCGGGTCGTGGGCCGCCAACAGCGCGCCCAGGCGCGTGCTGCCGTAGGGCTCTCCGCTCGCGGCGGCGGTCTCCACCAGCCCGTCGGTGTAGAGCAGGCAGGCGTCGCCGGCAGCGAAGGGGACCGTCGCCACCGCCTGCTGGTGGTGCAGCCGCGTTCCCAGGGGCGGCCCCGGTAGCTCGATCTCCGCCAGGGTGCCGTCGGCGCGCCGCAGCAGCAGCGGCGGGTGGCCGGCGGCGGTGACCACCAGCCGGCGCCGCTCTTGCTCCACGCGCACCAGCAGCAGGCTCACCAACATGCGTCGCGAGCCACGCCGCACCAGGCGGTCGAGACGCGGCAGCACGGTGTCGGCGGCGGCGCCATCCTCCATCAGCAGCGCCAGACCGCTGCGCACGGTGGCGAGCATGAGGCCGCTGGGAACGCCATGGCCGGCGACGTCGGCAACGGTGACTGCCAGGCCGTCGGGCAGCGGGAAGAAGTCGTAGTAGTCCCCGCCCACCTCGCTCGCCGGCAGGCAGGCGGCGGCGACGTCGAGCCAGGGGAGGTCGGGTACGCCGGCCGGCAGCATGCTGAGCTGCACCTCGCGGGCGAGTGCCAGCTCCTCCCTCACGCGCGCCTGCTCGCGCCGCGTCCGTTGTCGCTCCCGCCAGTCGGCGAGGAAGCGCGCCTTGGCGCGGCGAGTAAGCAGGGTGCCAAGGGCAGCGCAGATGGCGT
>DASYUP010000552.1:0-8517 GCA_036001185.1 Thermoanaerobaculia bacterium | reverse complement strand
CGTCGCAGGTCTGAGAGGACGCGTCTCGCCGCTGCGACGCATGGCGGTGCCGGCGCGCTGCGCGCGTGTCGGCTGATCTTCCAAACCACTTTCCACCAATAACTTACAAGTGACACCTGCGGCTCGCTGGCTGCTGGCACGGCGGCTGCTCATCTCCGCTGCTACAACCGAAAAGGAGACCACGATGAGGAAACGCGAATGGACGGTTCTGACGTCTGCGGTGGTAGCGCTGCTGTGCGTGGCGAGCGCCGCGCGGGCCGACCTGCGGACGAAGGGCATCCGGCTGGTGCCCGAGAAGGCGTGGACGGCCACCAAGGGACCCGTGCGCGTCACCCACGCGACGGAGCTCGCCGACCCACAGGCCGTCGAGTTCGGCAACCTCATGGACGGGTGGGTGCGCAAGGCGTGCGACAGGCTGCACTACCCGGTGGCCGACGATGCTCCCGTGGAGCTGCACTTCACCATCGACCGCTTCGACGCCGGCAGCCAGGCGAAGCGCCTGATCACCGGCTTCGGCGGGCAAGGCCTGGTCGTCGGCACGCTGGTGGTTCGCCGCGGCGGCGAGGAGGTCGGACGCTACCGCTTCTCCTCGAAGCTCTCCGGCGGCTTCACCGGCGGCTCCGTCGATGCGATGGCCAAGGAGGTCGGCCCGCCGCTGGTGCTCAAGCTGACTAAGGGCGAGAGCGACGAGTCCCTGCACGAAGGCGCCGATCAGCCAGCCAACTGACGATGCCAGGCGCCGAGAAACAACGCGGAGAGGGAGATTGCCGATGAAGATCGCGGCTTTGATTCTGGGACTGTTGGGTTCGTTCATCCTCTTCATCGTCGGCGTGTTATGGACCGACAACGCCGAGCACCTGAAGGACGTGGAGCAGGCCATGAAGGTGTACGCCGCGGTCACCAAGGAAGCCTCCGCGGCCACCGGCAAGCCCTTCGGGCAGGACGAGGAGCGACGGCAGTTGATGCTGCAGGCCGACGCCGTCAGAGGCAAGGCCAAGGCCTCGTACCCGATGGTGGTGGCTGGCCTCCTGGCCTTCATCGCTGCCTTCTTCGTGGTGAAGTTTCCCAAGGTGAGCGGCGCAGTGATGGCCGCAGCGGTGGTGATTCCGGCCGTCTTCTACTGGGGAACGCTGCTGGTCGGCTTCGTCCTGGCGCTGGCAGCGCTCCTCGCGTTCCTGGTGAGGTCCAAGCCGCAGCCGTCTGCCGCTTGAGGCGCTGCCCCAAAGGCGCCGGCCGTAGAGGCTCGGGGGCGGGCGGTGGCCCCGTTTGCCGCGCTTCATCGAGGCGCGCAACTCGTCGGCCGAGGCGGAAGTCACCAACGGCGGCCGCCCGCGTTGCGACTGACGGTCACCGGTGGTGGCGGCGCCGCCGTTGCGCGCGCCGCCGCCGCGGCTCCTCCCCGGAGCAGACGCCAGCGTCTCCGCCGCTACCGTGCGAGACGCCAGACGTTGTCTGCCAGCATCAGGTTCGAGGAGTGGTCCCAGTAGGCAACCGTCAGCTGGGTGCCGTCCGGTGAGATCCCCAGGGACTCCGCCGCGAAGCCCGGCTCGCTGGCGAGCACCACCGGCGGCTGCACGCCCGCACCGGACGGCACCAGCCAGTGCCGCTCGACGACGAAGGTGCGGTCGCCGCGACGGGCGATGACGGCGAGCGAGCGCCCGTCGGGAAACCAGCGGCAGCGGCCGACATCAGGGTCGGCGGCAGAGTCGATGACCGGCAGCGGCAGCGCACGCCCGATCGGCCTCCCGTCCGCGACGCGCGCCACGCGCAAGGCCGGCCCTTCGCCTTCGAAGTCGATGTAGGCGACCAGGCGGCCGTCGGGGGACACCTCGGGAATGAACACCCTTCCCGGTACCAGCAGCGTGGGCTGCGAGCCGTCGGGCCGCGCTCGCATGATGCCGCGCCACCGTGGGCCGGCGAAGGCATACAGCAGCCAGCGCCCGTCGGGCGTCGGCGCCGGGTTCTCGGCATCGAAACCGGCCCGCGTCAGCTGCCGCGCCCCACTGCCATCGGCCTCGGCGCGCCAGATCTCGAAGTTGCCGCTGCGGTTGGTGCTCCACAGCAGCTTGCCGTCGGGCCCATAGGTGGGATCCCAGTCGAGGGCCGGGTCGTTGGTGAGCCGGCGGAAGGCGCCCGTCCGCGACGACACCGCCCAGAGGTCGAGGTTGCCACCGCGGTTGGAGGAGTAGACCACCCACTCGCCTCCCGGGGCGTACCGCGGCTGGCGGTCAGAGCTGTCGCCGCGGGTGAGCCACCGGCGACCGGCGTTCGGCGTCTCGAGGTCGACCTCCTGCAGGGCGGTGCGAAAGGATCCGGCGGTGAGCACCAACCGCGCCCGCGCCGTGACGTCGAACGCCGCCACGCTCGTGGGGCTGGAGAACGCCGCCTGCGAGACGCCGGTGGCGAGGTCGAGCACGGCGATCCGCGAGCTCGTCCCGGTGATCCAGCCGAGAACCGAATCGGGCTGCGAATAGGCGATGCGCCCGGGGCCCGCCCATGCCAGCCCGCGCGGCGAGCTTCCGGGTGGCGAGACGGTTCGCATGCCACCGCGCTCGGCATCGACCAGCACGATGGTCGCCTGTTCGACGTCGGGCGGCGTGCGCGCCACCGCGATGACCTTGCCGTCGGGCGACCAGCGCGGCGGCAGCACGGCGCGCCCCGGCAAACGCACGAGCTCTCGGACCGCAGTGCCATCCGCCGCGGCGACGCCGACGACCGATTCCTCGCGGGGGCCGTCGACCGCCTGACGCAGGAAGCCGATGCGACGTCCGTCGGGGGCGTAGTCGCCGGCGACGGCGTGGTCGATCAGCCGCCGGGCCGCGCCGCCGGCGACTGACACGACGAAGAGCGCGCTGCGCTCGCCTTGGCGTCGCGCGAAGAGGACTTCGCGGCCGTCCGGCGAGAAGCGAGGATGGTCGTCCCCCCCCGCCGTCAGCGGCAGCTCGTCCCCGCTGGCCACCCGCGTCAACCAGATGCGCTGGCGGCCGTCACGGAGCGAGCGGAACGCCACCATGCTGCCGTCGGGCGACAGCGCCGGCTCGGCATCGAGACCGGAGAACGTAATGTAGCGCACGACGGGAAGAGGACGCGCGCGCTCGCGCGCGGCCACCCGCGCTTCCCACAGCGCCACGCCGCCGACCACTGCCAGGGCGACGAGACCGAGCACCGCCGCGGCCACGCTCCGGCGGTGTCGGTGCAGGAACTTGCCGGCGCGATAGCGCAGCGAATCGGGCCGGGCGAGCACCGGTCGCCCGCCGACGTGACGTCGTAGGTCATCAGCCAGCGCTTCCACCGACGGATAGCGCCGCGCCGGGTCGACGGCGAGCGCCTTCTGCAGGATGGTGTCGAGATCACCCCGCAGGCGGGCTGCTTGCCGGCGTCCCTCGGCGCTCGGGCCCCCCAGCTCGAGCACCCGGGAGCTGGCACGCGGTGGCGCTCCTGCGGCCGGCGCAGACAGGGCACCGGACGGTCCGCCCCGCGGCCGCGCCAGCGGCGGCTCGCCGACCAGCAGCTCGAAAGCGAGCGCTCCCAGGCCCCACACGTCGGTGAGTGTCGTCGTCGGCTCACCAGCCAGCTGCTCCGGAGCGGCGTAGGCCGGGGTGAGCAGGCGCACCTCGCGGAGCGTCTGCTCGCCACCGGGGTCCTGGACGAGGAGCTTGGCGATGCCGAAATCGAGGAGCTTCACCTCGCCACTGGCGGAGACCAGCACGTTCGAGGGCTTGAGGTCGCGGTGAACGACCAGGTTGCGGTGGGCGTAGGCGACGGCATCGCAGGCGACGAGGAGAAGCCGCAGGCGCGCTTCGACTCCCAGGCCGCGCTCCTCGGCGTAGCGAGCGATGTCCTCTCCATCGACACGCTCCATGACCAGGTAGGGACGGCCGTCGGCGAGGGCACCGCCGTCGAGCAGCCGGGCGATCGCCGGATGCTCGAGCCGGGCGAGGATGCGGCGCTCGCGAACGAAGCGGGCGAGCAGATCCTCGGTGTCGAGCCCGCGGCGCAGCACCTTGACCGCCACCCGCTGCTCGAAGACGCCGTCGTCGCGCTCCGCCGCGTAGACCTCAGCCATGCCGCCGCGGCCGAGCAGGGCGGCGATGCGGTAGGGCCCGGCGCGCTCGGGCGGAGGCTCGCTCGCCGCGCGCTCGGCCTCAGGGGATGGCGCGGGCCCGAGAGGAGCGTCGAGCAGGCCCTGCTCCCCGTCGGCGGCGAGGAGCCGTCGCAGGACGCCGGCGAGATCGGGCTCGGCAGCGGCGATCTCCTCGAGCCGGCGAGCGCCGGGTGCCGGCGCCAGCTCGGCGAGCTCGTCGAAGAGCTCGGCGACGCGCCGCCAGCGTACGGGCTCGAAGAGGGGGCGCGACGTCACGCTGCGCCGTTCGGCAGGCGCCTAAGCCACCAGCCGCCCCAGGTGGTAGCGCGCCTGCCTCCTCCACCACGGCCACTGGTGCGCCACGTCGTGGCCCCAGATGTCGCGCCAGTGGCTGATCTGCTTGGCGGCGAGGAGGTCGGCGAGGGCGTGGGTCTCCTCGATGCAGCCCTCCTCGTAGGCGCCCTGACCGCAGACCAGCGTCAGGTGCGTCCGCTGGCGCACCCGCTCGAGTGACGGCCCGTCGAGGTTGGCGACGTAGGCGAGGGGATTGTTGAAGTAGACGTCGCCGTTGGAGAAGCCGTCGGTGAAGTGGCGCATCTCGTAGCGGCCGCTCATGCACAGCGCGTAGGGGAAGGCTTCGGGGAACTTGAGGGCGAAGTTCGCCGCGTAGTAGGCGCCCAGGCTGCAGCCGCTGACGGCGACGCGGATGCCGGGGCTGCGGCAGTCACCCTGGATCCAGGGCAGCAGCTCCTCCATCACGTACCGTTCGAAGACCTGATGGCGGTGGATGCGCCAGTCGGGCGGGTTCTCGTGCCGCGTCCACGCCTCGGCGACGTTGCTCTCGGTACAGTAGAGCTTGATGCGCCCCTCGTCGATCCAGTCGGCGAGGGTGTCGATCATCCCCTGCGCCGACCACTCGTGGGCGAAGCCCGCCGCCGTCGGAAAGACGAGCAGCGGCTGGCCGAAGTGGCCGTACCGCCAGACGTGCATCGGCCGGCCCATGTACCGGCTGCCGATCCGCTCGTGCGCTTGCTGCATCGCTCCACCTCGCCTCCGCCGGTCGTCACCGGAGGCGGAAGCGTATCGCGATGTTCGTCTCGCTCTCGACCGGCACGCCGTCGCGGCGGGCGGGCGCGAAGCGGGCGCCGAACGCGGCGCGCCGCGCCTCCGCTTCGAAGCCCATGCCGAGGCGCTCCCCCACCGGGTCGGCAGCCAGCACGCTGCCATCGGCGCCGACCCGCACCTGCAGCTCGACGACTCCCTCACGGCCCATCCGTTGGGCGAAGCGCGGGTACTCGGGCGTCGGCAGGTAGAGCAGCCGTGGGGGCTGGAAGTCGGGGTCGCCGGCGGGCGGGGGCGCCGGCGGCTGCTCGCCGTACGGCGGCGTCGCCTGCGCGTCGGGCTCCAGCTCGTCGCTTGGCGGACCCTCTGCTGGCGGCGGCTCGGCCGCCTCCGGCGGCGGTGGCACCGTGCCCACCGGGCGGGCGGCCCCGGCCGGCGGCTCGGGCGGTGGCTGGCCCACCCCGACGCCGCTGCCCGGCTGCCAGCCGGGCGGCAGCGCCGCACCCACCACCTCCTGCGCACCGCCGCGGTGCGAGCCGCGCAGCAGCAGAATGGCGAAGCCGGTGCCGCAGACGAGCAGGACGGCGAGAGCGGCGGCCGCCAGCATCACCAGCAGCGGCGGCAGCCGCGTCGCCCGTTCTTCCGGCGTCACCCCGCCGCGCCCTGCCCGTCCGGGACGGAGGTCGTCACCCATGGCGCCATTGTAGGGTGCCGCGCCGTCGATCCCGGAAGGGCGCCGGGCGGGAGATAGACTCGGCGGCGGTGCCGCGGTGCCGATGAAGAGCTCGCTCCCCTTCCTCCTCCCCGTCCTCCTGCTGGGCTTCGTCGCCGGCCAGCTCGCCCCCTCGATGCTGCCGGCGCAGCGGACCGCTGCCGGCGCGGCGGCGCAACCGGCCGCGCCGCCGGCCGGCAGCGCGGAGGCCGCCGCTCCGGCGCGGCTACCCGCTGTCCCTCCCGGTCTGAGCGACGACGAGAAGCGCGACATCTCCGTCTTTCGCCGCGCCTCGCGCTCGGTGGTGTTCATCACCAGCATGGCGCTGCGTCGCGACCTCTTCACCTTCGACGTGCTGCAGATTCCGCAGGGGGCGGGGAGCGGCTTCCTGTGGGACGACCAGGGCAACGTGGTGACCAACTTCCACGTCATCAGCGAGGGCAGCAGCTTCCAGGTGACCCTCGCCGACCACAGCGACTGGCCGGCGCGGGTGATCGGCTCCGCCGCCGACAAGGACCTCGCGGTGCTGCGCATCGAGGCGCCGCGCGATCGCCTGGCGCCGCTCGACGTCGGCGGCTCGGGCGGGCTGGTGGTCGGCCAGCGGGTGCTGGCGATCGGCAACCCCTTCGGCCTCGACCAGACGCTCACCATCGGCGTCGTCAGCGCCCTCGGCCGCGAGCTCACCTCGCCCAGCGGCCGCACCATCCACGACGTGGTGCAGACCGACGCGGCGATCAACCCGGGCAACTCGGGAGGACCGCTGCTCGACTCGACGGGGCGGTTGATCGGCGTCAACACCGCCATCTACAGCCCCTCCGGCACCTCCGCCGGCATCGGCTTCGCCGTCCCCGCCGACACCGTCAAGCGGCTGGTGCCCCAGCTCATCCGCTTCGGCAAACCGATCGAGCCCGGCATCGGCGTCGTGCTGCTCTCCGACCAGTGGGCACGCCAGGTCGGGGTGCAGGGAGCGATCGTGCAAGAGGTCGCGCCCGGCTCGCCCGCCGATCGCGCCGGCCTCGTCGGCCTGCAGACCACGCGCCGCGGCCGGCTGTCCCTCGGCGACGTCATCACCGCCGTCGACGGCAAGGCCGTCGCCTCGACCGACGACCTGCTCTATGCCTTCGAGGCAGCAGGGGTCGGCGCGGAAGTGGCGCTGACGGTCGAACGCGACCGCGGGCGGCGCACCGTGCGCGTGCGGGTCATCCAGCAGTAGCGTCGAGCAGCTCGCGGGCGGCGGCGAGCTCGTCGGCGTCGATGGCGTGGCCCAGCCCCGGATAACGCTCGAGCCGCACCCGCGCGCCCATCCGCTCGAGCACCGCGGCGCTCTCCTCAACCCGCTCCCAGGGGACGTGTGGATCAGGATCGCCGGCGCCGAGGAAGACGGGGGTGCCGGCGAGCGAGCCGGGGTAGTCGCGCGGCGTCCCCGGCGGGCCGATGAGACCGCCGGTTAAGGCGACGACGCCCCCGTAACGCTGCGGGCAGCGCGCCGCGTGCTCGAGGGTGAGGCAGGCGCCCTGCGAGAAGCCGAGCACCAGCAGGCGCTCCGGTGGCAGCCCCTCGTCGCCGAGCTCGGCGACCAGCTCGCGGAGACGTCGCAGCGCCGAGGACAGCCAGGGCTCGTTGGCGGCGAGCGGCGCCAGGAAGCTCTGCGGATACCAGGTGTGGCCGGCGGCGGCCGGCGCCACGTAGGCGACTTCGGGCCGCCAGAGCGGCTTCGCGAGCCCCAGGATGTCGGCCGGGCTGGCGCCGCGTCCGTGGACGAGGATGGCCGCCGCGCGCGCTTCCCCCGCCACAGCACCCACCCGCACCGCCGGCAGGCCCTGGTGCGGGCCCGGCGGAGGCGCCTCGACGGGCGTTGGCGCGGCCATCCACGGGCCAGCATACGCCGGCCCCGCCGTGCCCCACGATCGCTCGGCTCCAGACACCACGTCGCCGGCTGAAGTCACCCCTAGCTAGGGAAGCTCGAAGCGCAGCGGCGCGCAGCGCAGCGCTGCCGGCCGGTGACGGTCCCGCGGCCGCGGCACGGCGCGGCGATCGCTGGTGACGTCCAGCAAGGCGCCGCTCACCGTCAGCTCGTAGCGCCCGGGGCGCGAGAGGTCGTAGGCCGTGGCGAGGTCGGCGGTAGCGGTGACGGCGCCGCTGGCCGGGAGCTCGACGTAGTCGCCGGCGTCCGGCTCACCGCGCTTGACACGCGCCCCCTGGTAACGGACCTCCTGACTGTCGGGCCCGACGAGGGTGAAGATCGTGCCCAGCCATGCGCCCTCGAATGGCGTGTTCCACCGCAGCGCCCACTTCGGTCGCGTGGCGCCGTTGGCAAGGGTGAGACGGACCACCGCCGGGCCGCCGTGGCGCAGCGGCGCCACCGTCTCGAGGCGGCAGCTCACGGCCGGTGCCGACGGTGCAGCGTTGGCCATGCCGGCGAGCAGGAAGGCGAGTAGGAGCGTCAAGGGGTCAAGGGCGCCCCGCCGGGCGAGGCGCCCCGAGGGTCAGCCCGCCCGCGGTCAGTTGAGCGCCGGCGTGTTCTCGGCGAAGTACTCGTGGCTATCGGCGTTGTCCACCGCATTGGTGGGATTGCTCAGCGCCAGGCTCTTGCACGCCGACTGGCCGTAGGCCCAGTCGTCGGTGCCGGCGACCACCGTGAAGTGGCTGGTCTCGTGCA
>DASYUP010000551.1:0-1587 GCA_036001185.1 Thermoanaerobaculia bacterium | reverse complement strand
CGCCACCGCCGAGGCCACCACCGGAATGAAGTCGAGCACGAAGCCCGGGTTGACGCCGGTGCCGAGGATGGTGGCGCCGCCGGCTCGCGCCGCGGCGTCGATCTCGCGCGCCAGCGCCGGGTGCTGCAGCTCGGGGAAGAGCAGCTCCTCGCAGGAGGAGACGACGTCGACGCCGGCGCGGCAGCAACGCAGCAGGTCCTCGCGCACCGCCGGCATGAACGACGAGGTGCACAGCAGCACCACGTCGGGCCGCAGGCGGGCGAGCGCGGCCTCGAGGTCTCCCTCCACCACCACGCCGCAGGGTGCGCCCAGGCCGACCAGCTCGGCGACATCCTTGCCGGCCTTGGCCGGGTCGAGGTCGACGGCACCGACGACCTGCAGCGAACGGCGAGACAGCGCCAGGCGCGCGGTCGCCTGGCCGATCGGCCCCAAGCCGACGGCGAGCGTGCGCAGCGGCGCCTCCACCTCGCCACTCACCGCCCACCCCCGCTCGCCGCCGGGGGGCTCTCCGCCATCTTCCAGCCCGCCATCTCGGCGGCGCCACGGCGAACACCCAGCGCCCGCGGCACCAGGTCGGCAACCACCCCGAGGTGGTCGGACACCGGGTTGGGAAGGGTGCTGTAGCTGGCGAAGTCGAGCTCCGGCGAGATGAGGATCCAGTCGAGCCGCCGCCACGGGCGGCGCGACGGGTAGGTGGGAGCGCGGCGCTGCGGCTGGTAGGGGCGCAGCCCCAGCTCGCGGGCGAGGGGGCGCAGCTGGCGGGCCTCCTCCGACCAGGAGCAGTTGAAGTCGCCGAGGATGGCGAGCGGCCGGCGCCGCCGCACCGTCAAGGCGTCGGCGAGCTGTCGCACCTGCTGCCGTCGGATCACCGGGTTGAAGGGCTCGAGGTGCAACGACACCACGTCGAGCTCGAGCCCGTCCCAGGCCGGCACCGGCACCGTCGCCAGCACGAACCCCTTGGTGTCGCGCCAGGAGGTGCCGAAGCGCAGCGAGCGCGGCGCCTGCAGCGGCAGGCGGCTGATCAACGCCGTACCGGAGGCGAGCGCCGCCCTCCCGAGATTGAAGGCGTTGTGCTCGCCGCGGAAGTGACAGGCATGATCGGCGAGCCGCATCAGCAGCTCGACGTGGTCGAAGTTGCCGCTCCAGGCGGAAGGGCCGTCGGCCTCCTGCAGCGCCACCACGTCGGCGCGGGAGTCGCGCAGCAGGGAGGCGATCTCCTCCAGGTTGCGGCGCACGGTGCGCGGGCTGAGCAGCGCCTGATGGGTGGCGAGCTTGCGACCGTGGGCGACGTTGAGGGTGAGCAGCCGCACCCCCGGTGCGGCTGCGGCGCCCGGCAAGGGATCCGCGCGGCGCGAGCGCTCCTCTCGCGCGGCTCGCGGCTCGCCAGGCACCCGTCCGTCGCGCGCCACGTCGGCGAGCCACCGTGGCGCGGCCATCCTCAGCTTCGAACGCACCGTGCGCCTATTGTGCACCACCCCTCCCGACGATCGGAGCGAGCAAAGGGCGTGCCGTGGGCGAAGAGGGGACACGATCCGCATCGACGTCGTGGTAGTGGTCGCCGCGACTTACGGGGGTCGATGCGGTCAT
>DASYUP010000550.1:0-9679 GCA_036001185.1 Thermoanaerobaculia bacterium | reverse complement strand
GCTCCCTCGCCAATGCCTTTCACCGCGCCGAGGCCGAAGCGGATGGTGTCGGCGAGCACGGTAAAGGTCCAGTTGCTCTCGTTGACGTCCGGCGGCAGCACCGCGATGCCCATCCCACGGCACTCCCGCATGTACTTGGCGACGTTGTCCTTGGACGCCATCTCCGAGGTCAGCATCGCGGCCATGAAGGCCACCGGGTAGTGCGCCTTGAGGTAGGCGGTCTGGTAGGCGAGCATGGCGTAGGCGACGCTGTGAGCCTTGTTGAAGCCGTAGCCGGCGAAGGGCTCGATGTAGTCCCACAGCGCCGCCGCCTTGCGCGGGTCCTTGCCGAGCCCCTTCGCGCCCTCGACGAACTTCTGCTTCTGCTCGAGCATCACCTCGAGCTTCTTCTTGCCCATCGCCTTGCGCAGCACGTCGGCCTCGCCCATGGTGAAGCCGGCGACGTCGACGGCGATGCGCAGCACCTGCTCCTGGTAGGCGATGACGCCGTAGGTCTCCTCGAGGATCGGCCGCGTCTCGGGGAGCAGGTACTGCACCTTCTTGTCCCCGCGCTTGCGCTTGATGAACTCCTCCACCATCCCCACCGACAGCGGGCCGGGGCGGTAGAGGGCGTTGAAGGCGGCAAGGTCCATGAAGCGCGACGGCGCCGCGCGCCGCAGCATGTCCTTCATCCCCGACGACTCGAACTGGAAGATGCCGTTGGTGCGCCCGTCGCAGAACAGGCGGAAGACCTCGGGATCGTCGAGCGGGATCTCGGCGAGCTCGATCTCCACCCCTTGCAGCCGCAACAGCTTGAGAGTGTCGTCGATCACCGTCAGCGTGCGCAGGCCGAGGAAGTCCATCTTGAGCAGCCCGAGCTCCTCGATGACGTCCTTGTCCCACTGGGTGATCACCTCGTCGCGGTTGGTCTTGCACAGCGGCACCAGCTCCTCGATTGGCCGCGGCGCGATCACCACCCCCGCCGCGTGCATGCCGGCGTGGCGGGTGAGCCCCTCGAGCCGGATGCCTACCTCGACCACCTGCCGCACCTCGGGGTCGCTCTTGATCTCCGCCGCCAGCGAGTCGACCTCGCGCGCCGCCTCGGCGAGCGACTTGGTCATCTCCGGCACCATCTTGGCGACGCGGTCGACCTTGCCGTAGGGGAGCCCCATCACGCGGCCGACGTCGCGGATGACGGCGCGCGCGGCGAGCGTGCCGAAGGTGATGATCTGCGCCACCCTGTCGCGGCCGTACTTGTCGCCGACATACTGGATGACCTCGCCGCGCCGGCGCACGCAGAAGTCGATGTCGATGTCGGGCATGCTGATGCGGTCGGGGTTCAAGAAGCGCTCGAAAAGCAGGCCGTACTGCAGCGGGTCGACGTCGGTGATACGCAACGAGTAGGAGACCAGCGAGCCGGCCGCGGAGCCGCGCCCCGGCCCAACAGGGATGCCGTTGTCGCGGGCGTGCCGGCAGAAGTCCCAGACCACCAAGAAGTAGCCCGGGAACCCCATCTCGGCGATCACTTTCAGCTCGCGCTCGAGTCGCTGGCGGTAGACCTCGTCGGCTGGGGTGTCGAGCTTGACGCCGCGGGCGGCGCGGCGGCGCAACTCGGCGAGCCGCACGTCGAGCCCCTGGCGGGCCACCTCGCCGAGGTACTCGTCGAGCGTCGAGCCCGCCGGCACCGGGAACTGAGGCAGGTGGAACTCCCCCATCGGGATGTCCAGCTGGCAGCGCTCGGCGATCGCCAGCGTGTTCTCGATCGCCGCGCCGTCCTGGGGGAAGATCGCGTGCATCTCCTCGGCGCCCTTGACGTAGAACTCGTTGCTCGCGTACTTGAGCCGGTCAGGATCGGCGAAGGTCTTCTGGGTGCCGATGCAGAGCAGCACGTCGTGGGCGAAGGCGTCTTCCTTTTTCAGGTAGTGGGCGTCGTTGGTCACCACCAGGGGCACCGACATCCTCGCCGACAGCCGCCGCAGCACGTCGTTGGCGAGGTGCTGCTCAGCGATGCCGTGATCCTGCAGCTCGAGGAAGAAGTCGTCGCCGAACAGCTCCTTGTAGGTGCCGGCGATGGCCTCCGCCTCCTTCTCCTTGCGACCGAGGATCTGCTCGTTGATCTCGCCGTTGAGGCAGGCGGACAGGCAGATCAGCCCCTCGGCGTGCTTGGCGAGCAGCTCGCGATCGATGCGCGGCTTGTAGTAGTAGCCCTCGAGGAACGAGCTGGTGGTGAGGCGCAGCAGGTTGCGATAGCCGGCCTCGTTCTTGGCCAGCAGCACCAGGTGGTTGCTGCTGCGGCGGTCGGCGTGCCGGTCGAGGCGGCTGCCCTGCGCCATGTAGGCCTCGACGCCGAGGATCGGCTTGACCCCCGCCTTCTTGGCCTTCTTGTAGAACTCGATGGCGCCGAACATGTTGCCGTGGTCGGTGAGGGCCATGGCCGGCTGGCCGGCGGCGGCCGCGGCGGCGAGGGCGTCGTCGAGGCGGTTGGCGCCGTCGAGGAGGCTGAACTGACTGTGGAGGTGGAGGTGGACGAAATTGCTCATACCGGCGGGGACGGCCCCATCTTACCCTCCGCCGGCCGGCCCCGCGGGGGGCCGCGCGACCTCAGCCGCCCCCGTGACCGCTCTCGACGCGGCTTGCCTGAGCCTCCTCCCGCCGCTCGGCGCTGGCCATCAGGTTGGCGCGCACGATGTAGTCGATGCCCGAGGCCACCGTCGTCGCCGCCACCGCGTAGGCGGCCCACTCGGCTGCGGGCACCAGCGCCAGCCAGACTCCCGAGGCGAGCACGACGATCGCGGTCATCACCTGCACGGCGGTGTTGACCTTGCTCAGCACCGAGGGCGGGAAACGCGTGCGCCCGAGGGCGAGGTAGAGGATCAGGGCGACGATGACGATGATGAGGTCACGGGCGATGACCAGCACCGTCACCCAGACGGGGATGGGAGCGCCGCGGTGGAGACCGGGTATCGCCAGCGCCACGTAGGCCGACATCAGCAGCAGCTTGTCGGCGATGGGGTCGAGATAGGCGCCGAGCTTGGACTGCTGGCCGTAAGTGCGGGCGATGAAGCCATCGAGCGCGTCGGTCACGCCGGCCATGACGAAGACCGCCAGCGCCACCGCCGGCTGGCCGTTGAGCACCGAGATGACGAACAGGGGCGTGAGCCCCATCCGCAACAGGGACAGCAGGTTGGGGATGGTGACCGGAGAGCGGAGGGGCCCTCCCGTCGCCGGCGCCGAGTCAGGCTGGTGGCACTCGCTCACGGCAGCAGTGAGACGGTGCGGCGGATCCACGCGGCCGCCTCGCCGCCCGACACCACCGCGTCGGGCAGGCAATCGGCCGCTTCCGGCAGCAGCCCGCAGGCGGCGGCCACTGTGCACACCGCCTCGCGCGAAGGCGAGGGGTTGCCTTCCAGGCCGCCGACGCACGACGGCGCCGGCTGGGCCCTCTGCAGCACTCGCAGCAGCGCCTTGAGCGCATGCGCGCGGTGCACCCTCCAATCGGGGTTGAAGCGCCGCAGCGTCTCGTCGAGGTCCATCAGCTGCAGGTTGACCACCCGCATCACCTCCTGGCGCCGCGGATGCTCGAGGATGTCGCTGGCGATGTGCGGCGAGGTGACCACCGCCGCCCGGACTCCGGGTACCAGCCAGTAGAGGAGCACCGCGTAGTCGGCGCGCGAGAGCTCCGGCGCTTCCACCAGCCGCTGCACGTCGGCGGGCAGGTTGACGATCCGCCAGCGGAACTTGGCGCGGTCCACCTGCTCGATGTGACGCGGCTCCTCCGGATGACGCCGGGCCAGGTCCTCGAAGATGTCGATCGCCGCCGAGGGGCGGCCTACCTGCAGCTCGAGCTCGCCGCGGCGCTCGAGCAGCGACTCGTCACCGGCGGCGCCGCCGGCCAGCAGCCCGCGCACCGCCTCGAGCTCGCCCTGGGCGTCACCGCCGGCGCGGGCGACGCCCATCGCCGCCGCCAGCGCCACGCGGGCGCCCGGCGCCCACTCCTCGAGCGTCAGGAGCTGCGCGCGAGCATCGTCGAGCCGGCCCTTCCCCACCGCCTCGTCGATGCGGCGCGCCAGCTCGCCCACCGCTGCGTCGTGCAGCACGCCGGCCCGCTCGAGCGCCGCCGACGAGCTGGACGCGAGACCGCGGTAGGCGCCGTAGGCGGCTACCAGGTCGCCCGCCTTCTCGGCCGCGCGACCGGCGGCCAGTTGGGCGGCGAGGTAGCCGGGCAGGCGGGCGACCACCGCGTCGAGCGTCTGGCGGGCGGCCGCCGGGTCGTTGCCGATCAGCCGCGCCTGCCCGAGGAGCACCTGCGCCGGCGCCAGGTTGGGATCGATCGCCAGCGCCGCCTCCGCCGCCGCCGCCGCGCCGGCCGCGTCGTTGTCCAGCAGCCGCGACTGGTACGCTGCATCGACCCGGCGCAGCAGCTCGGCATCGGCGGTCCCCGGATAGCCGCTGGTGGGCGGCAGCAGGAACGGGAGATCGTCGCGCGAGACCCGCGGCCCCGCGGGCGGAGCCGGCCCCGGCGACGCGCAACCGGCAAGTAGTAACGCGCCAGTCAGCGGCAGGGCCGCCACCCACGGGGGGAGGGAGCGCAGCAGGCTAGGAGCTCGCCGCCGCAGCGGCCCCGATAGTGGCGATGGCGTGCTTGTAGATGAGCAGCTCCTGCCCATCCTTCTCGAGCACGATGGCGAAGCGGTCGAAGCGCTTCAGCCGGCCACCCAGCTGCTCGCCGGTGACCAGGGCGACGCGCATCTCACGCGCCTCCTTGAGGCTCTGGAAGAGGAAACCGTCCTGGATGTTGATCGCATGCTTGGCCATGGAGCCTCCCGCCGCTGTTCTGCAAAAAGTGGAGAACACGAATCGAGGCCGCGCCCGCATCGTCGGCCTGGAACCAGGCGACATCGGGCTCCCGGCGGAACCAGGTGGACTGGCGCTTGGCGTAGCGGCGAGTTGCCCGGATCGTCTCTTCGACCGCCTGGTCGAGCGCGATCCTGCCGCGGACGTGCTGGGCGAGCTGACGGTAGCCGATCGCCTGAAAGGCTGGCAAACCTGGATCCCAACCGGCGTGCAAAAGGTTTTCAACCTCACCCACCCACCCCGCCGCGACCATCGCCGAGACGCGGCCCGCGATGCGATCGTACAGGAGGTCTCGCGGCAGCGTCAATCCGACGCGACGGGCCGTAAACGCCCCGGGCGCAAAGGGCTGGCGAGCCGTCCACCACCCCTGGGGCCGGCCGCTGCCGAGCGCCAGCTCGAGCGCCCGCAGCGTTCGCTGGCTGTCCGCCGGGCGAGTGCGCAGGGCGGCGCCGGGGTCGAGGACGTCGAGCCATCGCCGCAAGGCCGGCAGCCCCTGACGGCGGCGCGCCGCCGCCAGCCAGGCGCGCAGCCGCGGGTCGATGGCCGGCATGGCGCTGATGCCGGCGAGCAGCGCCCGCAGGTAGAGGCCACTTCCCCCCACCACCAGCGGCAGCCGGCCCCGCGCCTGCACTTCGGCGACCGTGGCGCGGGCGCGGCGAGCGAACTCGCCGGCCGACAGCGGCTGGTCGGGGTCGAGGATGTCGAGCAGGTGGTGGGGGACGCGGCGGCGCTCGGCCGCCGTCGGTTTGCCGGTGCCGATGTCGAAGCCGCGGTAGACCTGCAGCGCGTCGGCGTTGACGATCTCGCCGCCCAGCTCCTCGGCGAGGTGCAGGGCGAGCGCGCTCTTGCCGGTCGCCGTCGCGCCGAGGATGACCAACGGCTCCATACGGCGAGCTTAGCTGGCCCGCTGCGCGGGCGCCCATCCCGCGGTCGCCCTACGGCGCGGCGCTGATCCGCCACCTTCTTCCCCACTCGACCCGCACCATGCCGGCGCGGTCGCTGCGCAGCACGACCGTGCGTTGCGCGGCGAGGGCGTAGAGGACCTCTGGCGAGGGGTGGCCATAGGCGTTGCCGGCGCCCACCGAGAGGAGCGCCAGCCGCGCCCCGACGGCGCGCAGGAAGGCCCGGCTGCTCGAGCTCGGGCTGCCGTGGTGCCCGACCTTGAGCAGGTCGGCGGCGAGCGCCGCCGGTCCCCAGCGCGACAGGAGTGCCGCTTCGCCTGTGGCGTCGAGGTCGCCGGTGAGCAGCGCCCGGTGACCGCCGGCTTCGGCGAGCAGCACCAACGACCGCCGATTGTCCGTTCCCGCCCCGCCACGGGGCGGGCCCAGCACTCGCAGCCGCCAGCGACCCAGCCGCGCCGCGTCGCCGGCGGCGAGCTCGCGGTAGCGCACCCCGGGTGCGGCGCGCAGCCCCTCGCCGCAGTGGGTCTCCGCCATCCCCGGGGGCGCCCAGACCTCGCCCACCGGGAGCTCGCGGAGCAGGTCGACGACACCGCCGCAATGGTCGGTGTCAGGGTGGGTGACGGCTGCGGCGTCGAGGCGCCGGATGCCGAGCGCCGCGAGCGCCGGCACCAGCACCCGGCCGCCGAAGCCGGGCCGGCGCCAGCCGCCCCCGTCGACGAGCAGCGTGGCGGCACCATCGCGCAGCAGCAGCGAGTCCCCTTGGCCGACGTCGAACATGACGAGCTCGGGGAGCCGCGGCGCCGCGGGTGGAGCCGCCGCCGCCAGCAGGATGCCGGCGGTAGCGAGCGCCGACCAGGCGCGCCAGCGCGGCCGCGGGCGCAGCGCGCAGGCGGCAAGGAGCAGGGTGATCGCCCAGGCCAACGGCCAGGGGGCGCGCAGCGGCAGGGTGATCCAGGGACTGGCGGGCAGTCGCGCCAGCGGGGCGAGTGGCGCCGCCAGCAGGTCGAGCACCGGCAGCAGGAGGTCGGCGCTGCCGCCGAGGAGCAGCCGCAAGGCCGCCCAGGCAAGCGCCACCGCCAGCGCCACTCCCGACCAGGGCACGGCGATCAGGTTGGCGAGCGGCGAGATGGGCGTCAGCCGGCCAAATGCCGCCAGCGCCCAGGGGAGCGTGGCGAGCTGTGCCGCCAGCGTCACCGCCAGCGGTGCGGCCAGCGGTCCGGCGGCGCGCAGCCGCAGACGCAGCGGCGCCGATAGGGCCAGCAGCCCCGCAGTGGCGGCGACGCTGAGCTGGAAGCCCAGATCCTCCACCCACGACGGGTCCAGCAACACCAGCAGCAGGCAGGACGCGGCGAGGCCGTTGAGCGCCGCCGGCAACCGCCGGAGCAGCAGCGCTCCCAGTAGAGCCGCCGCCATCAGCAGCGCGCGCAGCAGCGACGGGAGCGGCCCCACCAGCACGGCGTAGGCGCCGACCCCGAGGAGGGTGGCCGCCAGGCGCCAGGGGCGCGGCGCGCGCAGCAGCAGCACGAGGATGAGCGCGGCCACCATGCCGACGTTGAGGCCCGACACGGCGACCAGGTGGGCGAGCCCCACCCGCCGCATCGCCTCGCGCTGCTCGGCGGGCAGCGCCCCCCCATCGCCGAGGAGCAGGGCGCGGGCGAGGCGCAAGCCGGGGCGCTCGCGCTCGGGCACGCTGCCGCGTAGGAAGAGCCGCGCCCGCGCCGCGCCCGAGGCTCGCGCCAGCAGGTCGGGCTCGCCGTCGGCAACGGCCAGGCTGATCCCCTTCACCCACAGACTCCAGCCGCCCACCTCGGTGGTCACCGCGTTGCGATAGCGATGCGGCGGCCGCAGGTAGCCGCGGACGGCCAGCCGCCCGCCACAGGCGGGCACCGCGGAAACCTCACCAGCAGCGATCGGCAGGTGGACGCGCACCCGCGCCGACGTTCGCCGGACGCTTCTCCCCTGCTCGAGTCGATCGACGGCCAGCGTGGCGCTGGCGCCATCGTCGTCCGCGGCCCAGCAGCCCACGACATCGCCGCCGAGCGTCACGGGCTTGCCCGGCTCGACGGCGGCAAACGAGCGCCCCGGCCCCACCCACCGCACCTCCGCCCAGACCAGCCCGAGGGCCAGCCAGGCGATCGCCACGCCGGCGCGACGGCCGAGCGCCAGCCCGGCGCAGCCGAGGGCCACGAGCAGCGGCACCGGCAGCCACGAGAGCCGCGCCGCTTCCCACGCGCCGGCGACGACGAGGATCGCCGGCAGCAGCAGCGGGCAGCGGTCGCTGAGGGGCGGGAGCGCGCGGGGAGCAGTCTCCACGCCACCTTCAGACGGCAACCGCCGCGAGAACCGCTCACCGTCCCGCCGGCGCCTCAGAACAGCGTCAGCACCGGCAGCCCGAGGAGGCGGCGCAGCCGCTGCCGGAAGAGCTGCTCGCGCAGCGCCGCCAGCTCGGCGTCGGGGAAGCGGTCGCGCAGGCCCTCGACGATCGCCTCCACCTCGGCGTCGAGCCGCTCGCGTGCGGGCGGCGCCAGCGCCGCCGCGGTGCTCGCCACCAGCTCGTCGTCGAGCCCGCGCAGCGCCGCCTCCACTCCCTCCGCGTCGCCGCCCAGCACCGCGAGGCGTCGCCCCCAAGCTTCACGGTCGGCGAGCTCGGCGGGCAGCGCGGCGGCGAGCTCGTCGAGCCGCTTCTCCACCGCGACCTCGGCGGGTGCCGCGCGCCGCGCCGGCCCCTGCAGCTCCTGCACCTCGGCCCACGCCGCGTCGACGGCCGGCGCGCCGTAGCGCAAGCTGTTGATCCGCCCCTTGGCGCCGCGCTCGCGGCGCTTGGCGAACACCTCCTCGAGGCTGGCGACCACGAGCCCCAACGGCACGCCCTCGCGGTACCAGCGCGAAGCGACCTGGAAGTCGGTGGGCGACAGCAGCAGCGGGGCGCCGCGCAGTCGCACGAAGGCCTCCTCGATGGCGCGGAAGTAGGCGGTCTCGGCGGCGTCGGCCGGCGGCGCCGGCGGCTCGCCGCCGCCGTCGCTAGCGGTTGCGTTCATGCACCAGCTTGAGGCCGGCGAGCGTCAGCAGCGGCTCGACGTGGGTGATGCGCTCCGAGCCCTCGGCGATGAGCTCGGCGAGGCCGCCGGTGGCGACCACCGCCCGCAGGCCCGGCAGCTCGGCGGCGAGCCGCGCCAGGATGCCGTCGACCAGCCCGACGTAGCCGAAGTAGAGCCCCGACTGCATGGCGCCGGCGGTGTTGCGACCCACCAGCCGCGACGGGCGCCGGATGTCGACCCGGTAGAGGCGCGAGGCGTGGGCGAAGAGGGCCTCGGCGGAGATGCCGATGCCCGGGCAGATGATGCCGCCGGCGTATTCGCCCGCCGGGTTGACGACGTCGAAAGTGGTGGCGGTGCCGAAGTCCACGACTACGACCGGGGAGCCGAACTGCTCGCGCGCCGCCAGCGCGTTGACGATGCGGTCGGCGCCCACCTCGGTGGGGTTGTCGTAGCGGATGGGCATGCCGGTCTTTACTCCCGGCTCGACGAACAGCGCCGGCCGTCCGAAGAAGCGCTGCGATAGGCGCTCGAAGGCGCCATTGAGAGGCGGCACCACCGAGGAGATCACCACCGCCTCGGCGTCATCGGGGTCGAGGCCGGCGCGGGCGAAGAGCGGCAGCAGCAGCGACCCGTATTCGTCCTCGGTGCGCTCGGCGTCGGTCGACAGGCGGAAGCTCTCCACCAGGACGTCGCCGCGGTAGACGCCGACGACGGTGTTGGTGTTGCCGACGTCGATGAGCACCAGCAGCGTCCCCGCGTTGCGCTCGGCACGGCTCATGCGTCACCCACCTCCGCGGTCAGCAGCACTTCCTCGCGACCGTCGACCTCCAGCCGCAGCAGCCCCTGCGGCGTGAGGCCGAGGAAGCGGCCTACCAGCTCCTTGCCCTCTCCCGGCTGCCGGCAGAC
>DASYUP010000549.1:0-11278 GCA_036001185.1 Thermoanaerobaculia bacterium | reverse complement strand
CCGCCTGGCTCACCACCGCCCACACCAGCAGCGCGCCGACGGCGACCACCAGCAGGGCCACGACGAGACCGCTCCAGGCGGCCACGCGGCGGCCGCGGCGGCGGCGTGGCAGCGGCTCGCTCGCGTTCGGGGGCGCGCTCGCCGGCGACGGCGTCTCGTGCGGCTCGCTCACAGGTCGGGCCCCAGCGAGAAGTGGAAGCGGATGGGCGTTCCCGGCTCGTCGAGCGCCCAGGCGGCGTCGGCGCGCACCAGTCCCACCGGCGAGAGCCAGCGCAGGCCGACGCCGGCTCCCGACTTGAGGTGGCCGACCTCCAGGCGGTTGAGGGCATTGCCGGTGTCGTAGAAGACGGCGGCGCCGAAGCGCCCGAAGTTACGGAACTGGAAGAGCAGGGCATCGAGCTCGATGCTGCCCTCGACCAGCGCGTCGCCGCCCAGTGGCTCGCCGGCGGCGTCGCGCGGCGTCAGCTCCTGGTAGCCGTAGCCGCGCACGCTCTGCTCGCCGCCGGCAAAGAAGCGCAGCGACCCCGGCAGGCGGCGGAACTCGTTGGTCGCGGTGTAGCCCAGGCGCACCCGCGCCAGGCCGCGCAGCGGGCCGGCGATTTGCCGCACGTACTTCGCCTCGGCGATGCCCTGGGCGAAGGTGGTCGAGGCGAGCAGGCCGTCATGGGCGCCGCGCAACTGGACCCGCAGCTTGCGTCCGTGCAGCGGATAGAGCACGTCGTCGGCCTGCAGCAGCGACAGGCTGCCTTCCGGCATCAGCAGCTTCGAAGTGTCGCGGTCGGGACCGACGTGAAACTTCTCCCGCTGGTAGGCGAGGTCGTAGTGCTCGCGCCAGCGGCCGCGCGCGCGGTCGATGCCGCTCGACACCAGGGCGCTGCGGTGTTGATCGGTAGGGGAATTCAGGTCGTCGTAGCCGAGCGAAAAGGTGACGAAGTCGGTGCGCGCTTCCTTCTTCGGCACCAGATAGGTGCCCTGGAACTTGCGCTGGATCCGCGACGTGTTGGTCTGCACCTCGGCGCGGTGGCCGCGGCGGTTGACGCGCCGCACGTCGACGCCGACGGTGGCGCGGGGGCCGGTGTCGGGTCCGTAGCCGCCGCCGAACGACCAGCGCTCGCGCCGCGCCGGCACCAGGTGCACGCGGATGGGGAGGCGGCGATCGACCGCCTCCTCCTTCTCGGCCGGGATCACCTCGACGCGGCGGAAGTAGGGGGTGGACGACAGCGCATCCTGCAGCTGCAGCAGCTTGCGCAGGTCGAACGGCTCGCCGGGGCGGAACGGGACGTACCCCTGCAGCAGGTCGACGTCGATGAGCGCCTCGTCGAAGCTCACCTCCCCGAAGGCGTACTGCGGGCCGGTGTGGAAGGCGACCCGCACGCGCGCCGTGTAGGCCGCGAGGTCGACGCGCATCTCGTGGCTGGCGAAGGCGGCGTCGAGGTAGCCATGGGCGGCGGCGTAGTCGACCAGCGCCTGCTTGCCGCTTTCGTAGACGGCGTGAACCAGCGGGCTGCCGCGGCGCAGGGGAAAGCGGCGGGCGACGTTGCGGAAGCCGCGGTCGCTGGCGCCGGCGCCGGTGAGCTGCAGGTCGACGCCGGCGACGCGCAGCAGCGCTCCGGGTTCGATGACGTAGCGGGCGGTGAACCGCTCGCCCTGCTCGACGAGCGAGGGGTTGACGTGCGGCTGGTAGTAGCCGAACGGCTGCAGCGCCCGTTCGATCTCGGCGGGGGCCTGGGCGTGGAGCTGCCGCACGCGGTCGGCCGTCGGCGCGTCGGCGTGGGCGATCGACAGCGTCGCCCGCACGTTGTCGGCGATGGCGCCGCGCAGGCCCTCCACCTCGACCTTGACCGTCACTGCCGCCGCCGCCGGCGCCCCGGCGAAGGCAGACAGCGTGACGATGAGCAGCGTGCCGCGGCCGAGGCGCCTCACGCCTTGGCCTCGCCCAGCGGCAGCGTGGTGTGCAGCTCGCGGCGCACCTCGTCGGCGATGCGCTCGCGCACCGCCGCCTCACCGAGGAAGGCGCCGGCGATGGAGAGCAGGAGCGCGAGGACGGGCGCGAGCGAAACGAGCGTGTAGAAGGCGAGCGCAGCGCTCTGCGTCGGGGCGTCGTGCCGGAGCCAGTTCCGCACGCTTTCCCGCACCACCCCCTTGGCGGCGAGCCGGCGCTCCGACATCGCCGGCGGCGGCTACAAGGCCCATGCCAGGGCTTGCGACCGGCATCCGCTGGAAGTCCGGCGGCTGCCGGCCGGTTGGGGCTGGGCTCCGTGTCCTTTTTACAAAGCTGCCGGGGTCCATGCGGGGGTGCGACCTAGAATCGGCCATGCCGTACACCCTGTTCGCCGAGGCGGTGGTGGCCTTCCACTTCGCCTTCGTCCTCTTCGTCGTACTCGGCGGCCTGCTGGTCTGGCGGTGGCCTCGCCTGGCCTGGCTCCACCTCCCCTGCGCCGTTTGGGGGGTGCTGGTGGAGGCGACCGGTCTCATCTGCCCGCTGACGCCGCTCGAAGCGTGGTTGCGGCAGCGCGCCGGCCTCGCCCTCTACGAGGGCGGCTTCATCGCCCACTACCTGCTGCGGCTGCTCTATCCGTCCGGGCTCACGCGCGGCATCCAACTGGTCCTCGGCGCGCTCGTGCTGGCGCTCAACGGGGCGATCTATGCCGGCCTGATCCGGCGCTGGAAGGGACAGCCGCTCGGCGGGCGTCAAAGAGAATGATCGTCTTATTGACACCTAAGCATCAGTTGATTATTCTGTAGATATGGAGATTGACAGAACAATCGACGGAACGGATCTCCGAATCCTCGCCCTCCTGCAGGACAACGCCCGCACCTCCTGCGCCGAGATCGCCCGCCAGGTCGGGCTGGCACCCTCGGCCACCCTCGAGCGCATGCGCAAGCTCGAGGTGCGCGGCCTGGTGCAGGGGTACACGGCGCGGCTGGCTCCCCGCCCGCTCGGCTACGCGCTGCTCGCCTTCGTCTTCGTGCGCTCCGACGAGCGGGTGGGCGAGGGCACCACCGGCGCGCGGCTGGCGGCCATCCCCGAGGTGCAGGAGGTCCATCACATCGCCGGCGAGGACTGTTACCTCGTGAAGGTGCGCGCCGCCGATCCCGAGCACCTCGGGCGGCTGCTGCGCGAGAGCTTCGGCGCGGTGCCGGCGGTGCGCTCGACCCGCACCACCATCGTGCTGGAGACGATCAAGGAGGAGGCGCGGCTGCTGGTGCCTGCGCCGGAGCGCGTCGTCGAGCCGGTGGAGGTCGCCTCGTGACCGCCGCCGCCCGCCGCAGCCGGCTCAAGGTTGCCGCCGCCTTCGCGGCGGTCTACGTGCTGTGGGGATCGACCTACCTGGCGATCCGCTTCGCCCTCGAGACGCTGCCGCCCTTCTGGATGGCTTCTTCCCGCTTCCTCATCGCCGGCTCGCTGCTCTACGTGTGGGCCCGCCGCCGCGGCGCCGCGCCGCCGCAGCGCCTGCACTGGCGCTCGGCGCTCATCGTCGGCGGCCTGCTGCTGCTGGGCGGCAACGGCGGAGTGGTGTGGGCAGAGCAGCGCGTGCCCTCGGGGCTGGCGGCGCTGCTGGTCGCCACCGTGCCGCTGTGGATGGTGATGCTCGACGGTGCCGGCCGCGGCTGGCGGCGACCGGCGACGCAGGTTCTGCTCGGCGTCGCCCTCGGGCTCGCCGGCGTCGCCTTGCTGGTGGGTCCGGGCCGCTTCGCCGGCGGTCGCGGCGTCGATCCGCTCGGCGCCGTCGTGCTGATCGCCGCCTCGCTGTCGTGGACGGCGGGCTCGCTCTACTCGCGGCGCGCGCCGCTGCCGGCCTCGCCGCTGCTCGGCACGGCGATGCAGATGCTCGGCGGTGGGGCCTGCCTGGCGGTCGCCGGCCTGGTGGCGGGGGAGTGGCACCGCCTCGACCTCGCGGCGGCGAGCCAGCGCTCGCTGCTGGCGGTCGCCTACCTCGTCGTCTTCGGCTCGCTGGTCGGCTTCACCGCCTACGCCTGGCTGCTGCGCGTCAGCACGCCGCCGCTGGTGGCGACCTACGCCTACGTCAACCCCGTGGTGGCGGTGCTGCTCGGCTGGGCGTTCGCCGGCGAGCCGGTGACCGCGCGCACGCTGGTGGCCGCCGCCGTCATCGTCGGCGCGGTGATGCTGATCACCACCCACCGCGCCCGGCCGCGGGCGGTGGCGAGCCCGCCGCGTTCGCAGACACCGACGCCGCAGGTGGACGCCGAGACCGCGGAAGAGGACGAACCGGCGCTGGCGAGCTGAGCCAGGCGGCCGAGGAGGGCCTGGCGCGCGGATTGCGTTGCCTCGTGGTGGGGGTGCCCATCATGCGCCGACGAGCTCTCCTCCTCTTCGTCCTCGCCCTGCCGCTCGGCGGCTGTGCGCTGCTCGACCTGCAGCGGCCGCGCGTCGAGCTCGTCGACATCGGCCTGGAAAACGTCGGTCTCCTCGAGTCGTCGCTCGCCATCACGTTGCGGGTGGAGAATCCCAACGCCTTCCGTCTGCCCATCGACCGCGGCGTCTACACCATCTTCCTTGCCGGCGACCGCATCGGCAGCGGCTCGACGCGCACGCCGCTCGACGTGCCGGCGCACGCCACGCGCACCGAGCAGATCGTCGTCCAGCTCGACAACCTGCGGCTGCTGTCGCGGCTGCGCGACCTGATGGCCGAGCAGCGCGTGGACTATCGGCTCGAGGCCGACCACTACATCGGCGGCTTCGGCTCGCGGGCATTCCACAGCGTTGCGCAGGGCGCGTTGCAGCTGCACGACGGCGCGCTGCGCTCGCGCTGAGCCGGCCGACCGCTAAGCTGCGGCGGTGCGCGCGCACTTCTGGACCGTGCTGCCGCGGGTGCGTCGCGCCCTCGGCCTCGCCCCCCGCTTCCCCGGCGAGCCCTGGCGCGGCACCGTCGTCGACGCCGAGCGCGGTGCGCTGGCGCTCAGCGGCAAGCTGAGCCGGCCCGCCAGAAGCACCACCGCGGTGGTGCTGCTGCACGGTCTCGGCGGCTCGTGCGACAGTCCCTACCTGACGGCGGTGGCGGCCGCCTGCGACGCCGCCGGCGCCGCCACCCTGCGCCTCAACCTGCGCGGCAGCGACGGCGCGGTCGGCGACTTCTACCACGCCGGCCTCACCGCCGACCTCGCGGCGGCGCTGGCGGCGCCGGAGCTGGCGACGTACGAGCGAGTGCTGGTCGCCGGCTTCTCGCTCGGCGGCCACGTGGCGTTGCGTTACGCCACCGAGCAGCACGACCCGCGACTGCGCGCGGTGGCGGCGGTCTGCTCGCCGCTCGAGCTGCTGCCGGCGCAGCGCAGCTTCGACCGCACCCCCGCCTGGCCCTATCGGCGCTACGTTCTCGGCGAGCTGAAACGACTCTACGCCGCTGTCGCGCGCCACGGGCCGGTGCCGACGCCGGTGGCGACCGTGCAGCGCGTGCGCACGCTCCGCGAGTGGGACCGCCTCACCGTGGTGCCGCGCTTCGGCTTCGCGGACCCCGAGGACTACTACGCGCGCGCCAGCGTCGGCCCGCGGTTGAGGGCGCTGGCGGTACCCGCATTGCTCGTCGCCTGTCCCGGCGATCCCATGGTGCCGGCGGCGTCGATCGCCGCCGCCGCGGCGGCTGCCGGGGCGGCGCTCGACGTGCGGTGGGTGCAGCGGGGAGGCCACGTGGCCTTTGCCGCCGATCTCGACCTCGGGGCCGCGGGACCGCCCGGGCTGCCCGGGCAGCTCGCCGGCTGGCTGCTCGGCCGCTGAGGAGAACTCCCCAGATCCGCTGAGGGAGGCTCAGGGAGCCCTTGGCCGCCCCGCCGCGCCAAGCTCGGCGGCGAGATCCGCCGGTCACACCCGGCGCGAAGCTCTCGGCCCGCCACCCCCGGCGGGTCGGCGCGGCGGCGAGCAGCGCGCCGTCGCGCCTTTTTTGTGCGCGGAAACCCATGGTGTAGTCTCATACGCGCGGTCCGCGCGCCCTCCGCGAGAACCCTCACTTGGCGCACGCGGACCCCGCATCGGATGCGCATTCGACACTGCCTTCTGGCCACCACCCTGGTGCTCGCCTGCGACGTATCTCTCGCCGCACAGGTGACACCTCTCGGCGACGAGATGTCGGTCTCGGCGCCCGAGACTGGCCGGGAGCACCAACCGGCCATCGCCTTCCAGCGCGACGGCTCGCTGGTGGTCTGGGCGGACGAGCAGCGCGGCGCTCTCGGGCGGCGGTTCGGCACCCTGGGCGTTCCCCTCGGCGGCGCCTTCGTGCTGGCTGCCAACGACCCGCTTCCGCCTGTGCCCTTCACGGACGTGGTGATCCGCGAGGCCCACGAGCCGGCCGTGGCCACCCGTCGTGACGGCGGCTTTCTCGCCGTGTGGACCGATCAGCGGGTCAACCGCAGCGCCGACATCTTCTTCGAGCAACAGTTCGTCGTCTCCAGCCGTGTCGTGGCGCGCGTCTTTCAGGCGGACGGCACGCCAAGCCCACGGACCTGGCCGCTCTCCGCCGTCGATGCCGTGGCATCCCGGCCGTCCGTGGTGCTCACCGCCGGCGACACGTTCCTGGTGAGTTGGCAGGAGCGAGGTGGCAAGTCGCCGGGCATTCATTTGCGCCGAGTCGATCGCCGCCGTGGCCCTGCGGGTCGCGACGTGCTGGTCGGCGCGCGGGGTCAGCATCCGTCGCTGGCCGTCGCCGGCAGGAGCGTGCTGGTGGCCTGGGACAGGTGCTGCGGCAGCAACGCCGGCGCGCAGGTCTTCGCGCGGCTCTTCGATCTCAGCGGCAACCCGGCGGGCGAGGCCTTCAAGATCGCCGGCGACGGGCCCCACGCCTCCCGCGCCGCCTCCGTCGCCGGCCAGCCAGGGGGTGATTTCCTGATCGTCTACCAGCAGGCGGTGGGCGAGGATCCGCTCCGCGTGCGGATCTATGGGCAGATCGTCTCCGGGCTGGCGTTGCCGGTGGGCGGCGTCGTCCCTCTCTCCGAGGGCAGCGCTGGTCTTGCCCACACCGAGCCGGAGGTCGCGCCGCTCGCCAACGGTGGCTGGGTGGTGAGCTGGATGACCTGGTTCAACGCGTGGAGCCGCGGCGCCATCACGGCGGCCGGCTACAGCCCTCTGGGCAACCACGACTCCTCCTTCTTCGAGCTCAACGCCGACCGCGGGCTGATCCTCGGGCTCGAGCTGGCGCTCGCCACCGCGTCCGATGGACGGGTGCTCGCCGCATGGGAGGGAGTCGACGCCCAGGGCAGACGCGGGCTGCGGGCACGGGCCGCGCTGGGCCCCGGCGGCTGACCAGCCACCCGCGGCCGATAAGATCGGCGTCATGAGCGACTCCGCGCGCGGCGGCGAGTCCGGCCCCGCGCCGCGGGCCGAGCAGCCGACCAATCGCCTGGCCAAGGCGAGCAGCCCTTACCTGCTGCTCCACGCCCACAATCCCGTCGACTGGTACCCGTGGGGGGAGGAGGCCCTCGAGCGCGCGCGGCGCGAGGACGTGCCCATCTTCCTCTCCGTCGGCTACTCGACATGCTACTGGTGTCACGTCATGGAGCGCGAGTCGTTCTCCGACCCCGAGCTCGCCGCCGCCATGAACCGTTCGTTCGTCAACGTCAAGCTGGACCGCGAGGAGCGCCCCGACCTCGACGAGGTCTACATGACGGCGACGCAGCTGCTGACCGGGCAGGGCGGCTGGCCCAACTCGCTCTTCCTCACCCCGGGCCTCGAGCCGTTCTTCGCCGGCACCTACTTCCCGCCCGACGACCGCTGGGGGCGCCCCGGCTTCCGCTCGGTGCTGGCGGGGATCGCCGAGGCCTGGGGCGGCCGCCGCCTCGACGTCGAGGCGCAGGCTCGCGAGGTGGGCGAGGCGGTGCGCCACCACCTGGCCACGCGGCTGCCCCCGGCGGCGCGGCCGCCGGGTCCCGAGCTCGCCGCCGCGGCGCTACGCACGCTGGCGCAGCGCTTCGACCCCACCTGGGGAGGCTTCGGCGAGGCGCCGAAGTTTCCTACCCCGTCGAATCTGCTGCTGCTCCTCGACCTGGCGCCGGCGGACGAGGAGGCGCGGCGGATGCTCGCCACCACCCTCGATCGCATGGCGCGCGGCGGCATCTACGACCAGCTCGGCGGCGGCTTCCACCGCTACGCCACCGATCGCGAGTGGAAGGTTCCCCACTTCGAGAAGATGCTCTACGACAACGGCTCGCTGCTCGAGGTCTACGCGCGCGGCGCGGCGCTGCTCGGCGATCCCGAGCTCGCCCGCGTGGCGCGCGAGACCGTGGCCTTCCTCGAGCGCGAGCTCGCGGCCCCGGAGGGCGGCTTCTGGAGCGCCATCGACGCCGAGACTGGCGGCCACGAGGGCGCCTTCTACGTCTGGACGCGCGAGGAGCTCGAGGCGGTGCTGGGAGCGGAGGACGCCGCCTTCCTGGCTCCGCTCTACGGCTTCGACAAGCCGCCGTTCTTCGAGGGCACGCATTACGTGCTGCACTTGCCGCGGCCGCTGGCCGAGCAGGCCGAGCGGCGGCGCCTCGGCTACGCCGAGCTGCTCGCCACCATCGCGCCGCTGCGCCAGCGGCTCTTCGCGGCGCGTGCCGAGCGGCCGCGGCCGGCCACCGACGACAAGCTGCTGGCGGACTGGAACGGGCTGGCCATCGCCGGCCTCGCGGCGGCAGGGCAGCTGCTCGGCGAGCCCACGTGGGTGGCGCGCGCCGCCGCCGCCGCCGACTTCGTGCTCGCCGCCATGCGGCCGGCCGGCACGCTGCTGCACGCCTGGCGCGGCAGCCACGCCGAGGTACCCGCCTTCCTCGCCGACTACGCCTACCTGGTGCACGGCCTGCTGGCGCTGCACGAGGCCAGCGGGGAGGAGCGGTGGCTGACGGCCGCGCTCGAGCTCACCGGCGAGCAGTCGCGCCGGCTTGCCCACCCCGACGGCGGCTTCTATACCGCCGGCGAGAGCCCCGACCTGCTATGCCGCAGCCGCGACCTCTTCGATGGAGCGTCGCCCGCCGCCAACGGCATCGCCACCCTCAACCTGCTGCGCCTCGCCGAGCGCACCGGCGACGCCCGCCACCGTGACGAAGCGGAGCGAGCGCTGCGTGGCTTCGCCCCGCTCGCCAATGCCCAGCCGGCGGCGGCGCGCACGGTGGCGCTGGCGGCGCGGCGGTTTCATGGCGCGGAGGGGACGGGCGAGGGGACCACGGACGGAATCGTCGCGGCGCCGCTCGACGATGAAGCCACCCGGGTCGTGCAGGCGCAGCTCCTCGTCGATACCACGGCCCGGGATGGCGGCTGGCGGCCGTTTCGCCTTCGCCTGCGAATCGCCGCCGGCTGGCACATCGGCGCCGGTGAAGCGCCGCCGCCACTGCAGTGGACTCGCCTCGAGGCCGCTCATGGGGAGCTGCGCGCGGTCGCTTTCCCGCCACCGTCGCGCACCCTCGACTCCCTGGCGGCGACACCAGTGCCGGTGTGGGAGGGCGAGGTGGAGATCGCCGGCGAGTTGCGCGCCGCCGCGGAGACGGGCCCGCGCCTGCGCCTCACCTACCAGCCCTGCGACGAGTCGCGCTGCCTGCCGCCGGTAACCGTCGAGGTCGGCTGACAAGACGGGCGGCGACAAGCCCCGCCCCAACACCAGAAGGGTTTCCCGCGACGATGACCCCACCCGGCGGAGACGAGCTCCGCCCCTACACCAGAGGCCCACTCCTATTTGGTCTTCTCCGACTCTGTTCGCCGCGGTATGGGGCGCGCCGGGGGGAGGGCTCCCGCCCGCGCGCCAGGCGCCGTCCTCGGCGCCGAGCACGGACGGGATACCCCCGGCTGGCGGGGCCCCATGCCGCGCCACTGACGTCCCGGCTCGTGGGCCGCGACCACCAGCGTAGCCCGTTTCGCCGATCCTTGTCCCTGCCTATCCCGGCCTATCCCCCCAGCCGGTACACCTTCGTCCGCGGGTGGTAAGTCCGCCAGTCGAACCAGTAGTCGGCCAGCACGTACACCGGCGTCAGCCGCCGCCCGGCGAGCGGGCCGGCGATCGCGTCGCCGGCGAAGCTCCACTCGCTTCCCGTCTGCGCGTCGACCAGCCGCAACGGCGCAGCGCCCGGTCGCCGGTAGAGCTCGAGCTCGCGGCCGTCGAGCCGCCGCTCGAAGGCGCGCACCGAGCGGCCATCGTCGCCGACCAGCAGCGCCACCGGCACTCCCCCCACTCGATCGAGCAGCGGGCTCTGCCGTCGCAACTCCGCCAGCGGGTAGGCGCTCGCCTCGCCGCCGACCTCCACGCCCACCACCACCTCGCGGGCAGGCAGCGGCTCGCGCGCCCGCGACGTCGTCACCACCGGCAGCTTCGCCGTCTCCGCCTCCCAGTCCAGCGGGAAGGCGTGCCCCGGCGCACCTTCCTCGGGCCGCAGCACGCGGCCGCGCGGATGCTCGCGCCGCCAGAGGTCGAAGCCGATCTCGTCGTGGAAGACCAGCTCCAGCCGCTTGCCGCGCAGCGGTCCGTGCACCGCCTCGCCGGTGACCTGTTGCCACCACGAGCCGGTCTCTTCGTCCTGCATGAGGAAGTTCTGGTTGTTGATGCCGGACAGGTGGAACCGCAACCGCCGCCCTTCGATCTCCGCCTTCCACACCAGACCGGTGTGACAGAGCGTTCAATAGGTGACGGCGATCGGCACTCCGCCAACGACGTCGTGGACGATGTGGTGGTAGGCGACCAGGCGCACCGGATAGGCGGCCGCGTCGCCGCCGAGAGTCACCGCCAGCACCGGCTCATCCGGCTTCACCCACCCCGCCTCCGCTGTGGCGGAGGTCTGCGGGCGGTCGAGCGGCGCGAACATCTTCTCGAAGATGTTGACGCGCGCCAGCAAGCCGGCGCCGAGGAGGGGCGGCAGGGCGAGGGCGATGGCGATGCGGCTCCACCAGCGGGCGCCGTGCCAGAGTCGCAGCACCAGCAGCGGCGCGCCGACGAGGGCCAGCGCGGTGAGCGCCGGGGCCCAGCGACGGAGCGCATAGGCAACGGCGACGCCGTCCGGCGTCTGCGGTGCGAACGGGCGGATCAACCAGACGGGGATGGCCACCGCGGCGACCGCGACGACGACCAGCAGCAGGAGCAGGGTTGCTGACCAGCGGCGGGACGACGTCGCGGCCATCGTGCGGTGCCCTCGGTGCGCGGCGATTGGTGCTGTGCCTTCGGCGCCCGACCTACTTCACCGGCAGCATGAGGTGCGCGTACGGCGTCCCCGGCCACATGACGTAGGGCTTCGAGGTGTCGGGATCGGCGGTGGCCGGATAGCCCGCCATCATCTCGGTGGCGCCGACGATCATCACGTGCGGCCCGGTCTT
>DASYUP010000548.1:0-4650 GCA_036001185.1 Thermoanaerobaculia bacterium | reverse complement strand
TCGTAGGGCGGCTGGTAGAGGGTCGCCACCAGCGTCTCGTCGCGGTAGATCTCCAGGCGATCGAGGCGCTCGCCTTCGGGCAGCTCCACCTTCGCCGCGAGGTGCACGCTGGAGCTGAAGTGCTGGCCCGGCGCCGGCTCGGCGAGGGTGACGGCGAAGCGGTGCGCCGAGGCGTTGACCACCAGCTCGTCGCTCGTCAGCGCCCGCCCGGCGGCGTCGTAGGCGACCGCCTCCAGCACCTGCGAGCGCGGCAGGTGGCCGAGGTCGAGCTCGACGCTCCACGGCGGCACCTGCTTGGTGAGGATCGGCTGCTTGTCCAGCGCGAAGGTGATGCGCGCCACCTGGTCGCCGGTCACCAGCGCGTCGAAGCGCACCTTGCCCGACAGCATCTCGTTGCCGATGGGGGCGAGCAGCTTGACGGTGGTCTCGCCGGTCGCCAGCAGGGCGTTGGCCTCCGACAGCAGGCGCGCCGTGTCGGGGTCGGCCGGCGGCGGTGGCTCGCCGCCCTCGACCGAGGGCACGGCGAGCATGCGGTCGAGGCGGAAGAACTTGTGGCCGTCGAGGTCCTCGACCTTGAGCATCACCCGGTAGTCACCGGGCCGCAGCGGGCGCTGGATCACCAGTGGCAGGTACTCGCCGGTGACGTCGACGGCGGGGAAGTCGAACTTGTAGCGGAAGCGGTCGAACAGCCCACCCTTCTCCAGCACCTCGCCGGTGATCAGCAGGTTGTACGAGCGCGCGCCGCCGAGGTCGGCGTGGCCGATGTCGGCGAGCGCCACCTTCACCGTGCCCTGCACGATGGTGCGACTCTGCCGCCGCCCGGGGAAGGCGAAGTCGACGGTGGCGGGGAAGGTGCCGGCGCCCGCCGGCAGGTCGGTCGAGTAGGAGGAGAAGGTCTGCAGCCACTCCCCCGAGGGATGCTCGAGGGGCGCCACCGCCTTCATCACTTGCAAGGGGTAGGCGAGCTTGCCCAGGCTGTAGATCTTCGCCACCGAACCGAGCAGCGCGTCCACCGACTCGCCGGCGCAGCCCTCGCGGATGCGCTGGAACGCCTGCTGGTCGGCGCGCGTCGGGTCGGTGCCGATGCCCAGGTCCTGCACCAGCGAGGAGAGACCCTCGAGCGGCTCCCAGATGCGGTAGGCCCCCGCCCCGAAGCGCTGGTAGAAGATCACCAGCAGCTCCTCGTGGGTGCGGTTGTCGCGCGCGTAGTACCAGACCTCGGTGGGCCAGATCACCCCGGCGCAGCGCACCTCGACGCGGCCTTCCGGCGGACCGTTGAGCAGCAAGAAGTGGGCGCGCTCGTCCTCCAGGCTGCCGAAGAGGCTGCGTGCCTCGTCGAGGCGCGCCTGCCACTTGTCCTTGAGCTCGTTGCGCGCCGTCTCGGGGTAGGGGTCGCGCGAACGCCAGAACCTATCGATGAAGGCGTCGCGCTGGTAATCCTCCTCGAGGGCGAGGAAGGCGCCGCGCTCCTCGTCGGAGATGAGCACCGACACCTCGTCGAGGAACTGGCGGTACTTCTCCGCCAGCAGGGCGATCTTGGCTTCCTGCTCCTTGCGCACCTTGCGGCTGGCGGCGTGCGCGGGGGGCGCCGGCAGGGCGAGCGGGAGCAGCAGGAGGAGGACGGCGAACCGACGGAGCGGACGCACCGGGGAAGCGTACAGGACGGGTCGGTCACCCGCCAGGGCAGACTGGCGCACGGCTACAATCCATCGCCATGGATTCCGGGAGTTACTTCGATCACAACGCCACCACGCCGTTGGATGCGCGGGTGCGAGCCGCCATGCTCCCCTGGCTGGGCGACCGGCACGGCAACCCCGCCTCGGCCCATCGTCACGGCCAGGCGGCCCGCGAGGCCGTCGAGCGGGCCCGCGACCAGGTGGCGGCGCTGCTCGGCGCCAGCCCCGACGACCTCGTCTTCACCGCTTCCGGCAGCGAGGCCAACAACGCCGTGGTCTTCGAGGTGGCGCGCGCCGCCGGCTTCCGCGGCGACCTCGTGCTGACGGCCTTCGAGCACCCCTCGGTGCGACGGACAGCCGAGCGCTGCGCCGCCCTGGGGATGGGTGTGCGGGTGGTGCCGCCCGGCGCCGACGGCGTGGTACCGGCGGCGGCGATGCTCGCCGCCGTCGGCGCGCAGACGCGACTCGTCTGCCTGATGCTCGCCAACAACGAGCTGGGCACGCTGCAGCCGGTGGCGGAGCTGGCGGCCGCCTGCCGCGAGCGCGGCGTGCCGCTGCTATGTGACGCCGTGCAAGCAGTGGGCAAGGTGGCGGTCGAGGTCGGCGCCCTGGGCGCCGACTACCTCACCCTCGGCGGGCACAAGTTCCATGCCCCCCTCGGCTCGGCGGCCCTGTGGATCCGCCCCGGCGCGCCCTTCGAGTCGCACCTCGTCGGCGGCACCCAGGAGCGGCGCCGCCGCGCCGGCACCGTCAACGTGCCGGCGGTGGTGGGGCTCGGCGTCGCCTGCGACCTCGTGGCGGCCGAGCTGGATGCACGCCAGCGGCACCTGCGCGCGCTGCGCGATCGCCTCGAGGCGGCGCTGCCGGCGCTCGGCGCGATCGTCCATGGCGCCGGCGCGCCGCGCCTGCCCCACACCACCAACGTCGCTTTTCCCGGCCTCGTCGGCCATGACCTCGCCATCCGCCTCGACCTCGCCGGCTACGCGGTGTCGACGGGCGCCGCCTGCCATTCGGGCGTCGTCGAGCCCAGCGAGACCCTGCTCGCCATGGGCATCCCCGCTGCCGAGGCGCTCGCCTCGCTGCGTATCAGCTTCGGCATGACCAACACGCTCGCCGAGGTGGAGACCTTCCTGCCGGTGCTGGCGCGCGAGGTCGAGGCGTTGCGCGCGGCGGCGAACGCCTCGCCCCTGCGGCGCGCCGCAGCCGCCGAGCCGGCAGCCGTATGAGCGACCTCGTCGCCGTCGCCATGAGCGGCGGCCTGGATTCGTCGGTGGCGGCCTGGCTGCTGTCGCGCCAGCAGCCGGTGGTCGGGTTGTCGATGCTGCTCTGGGACCACTCCGACCGCCCGCGCGGCAGCGGCCGCTGCTGCGGCGCCCTCGACCTCGGCGACGCGCGGCGGGTGGCGCAGCAGGCCGGCATCCCGCACTACACGCTGCGGATGGACGAGGAGTTCCGTCGCGACGTCGTCGACCCCTTCGTCGCCGACTACCTCGACGGCCGCACGCCCAGCCCCTGCGTGCGCTGCAACACCTTCATCAAGTTCGACGCGCTCCTCGCTCGCGCCCGCGCGCTGGGCGCCGGCCGGGTCGCCACCGGCCACTACGCCCGCATCGTCGACGGCCCCGACGGGCCCGAGCTCCACCGCGGCGCCGACGAGGCCAAGGACCAGAGCTACTTCCTCTTCGAGCTCACCCGCGAGCAGCTTGCCGCCTCGCTCTTCCCCCTCGGCGAGCTGCGCAAGAAAGAGGTGCGCCAGCTCGCCCGCGATGCCGGCCTGGTGGTGGCGGAGAAGGGGGAGAGCATGGAGATCTGCTTCGTCGATGGGGCGGTGGAGGAGTTCGTGGCGGCGCAGGCGGCGGCGCGGCCGGAGCGGTTCGGCGCCGTGGCGAGCGCGCCGGCGACCGTGGTGGCCGAGAACGGCGAGGTGCTCGGCGAAGGCGCTCCCTACTACCGCTACACGGTCGGTCAGCGGCGCGGCCTCGGCGTGGCCGCCGGCCACCGCCTCTACGTGCTGCGCGTGCTGCCGGCGGAGAACCGCGTGGTGGTGGGCGACGAGGAGGCGCTAGCCGCCCGCGGCCTCACCGGCGAGCGCCTGTCGTGGATCGGCGAGCCGCCAACGGGAGAGGCCGAAGTGACGGTGCGCATCCGCTCGCGGCATGCGGGGGTGGCGGCCCGCGTGCGGCCCCTCGCCGGCGGGCGGGCCGAGGTCGAGTTCGCGAGCCCGCAGCGCGGCGTCGCGCCCGGGCAGGCGGCGGTGTTCTATGAGGGGAGCCGGGTGCTCGGGGGGTGCTGGATCGAAGGGGATCTGAAGTGAGGTGTCGTCGAAACGACTGGTAGGCGCCACTCGGACCGTCCGTTGGAGAGTCAAGTGCTGCACCCAAAAGAACGCCAGGCAATCGTCGACGCCGAGCACCTAAAACTGTTGGCGATCGCGTATGTGGTCGCGGGCGGCACCAACGCGTTCTTTTCGCTCTTCGGTCTCTTCTACGCGTTCATGGGCCTAGCTATCGGCGGCACGATCGCGAGTATCCCTCTTCAGCGGGGACAGCCGCAGCCCCCTGCGTTCATGGGATGGTTCTTCGGTGCCTTCGGCCTCGCCATCTTCGCCGCGATGGTCGGTTTGGCAGCGCTGAAGTTCCTCGCTGCGCACCGAATCAGACAGCGTCGGTCCAGGACACTCTGCCTGGTCATCGCCTCTGTTACGTGCTTCGGCGTTCCGTACGGTACGGCACTGGGGGTATGGACCCTCCTCGTGCTCGCGCGACCGACGGTCGCTCAGCTCTTCTCTGCTCCGCCAGTAGACTCGCCGATTCCACCGAGTCCCACCGGTGAAGGTGTGCGCGGTGGCGCCTAACCCCTTCCATGAGAAGGCCAGTGAAAGTCAAGCCGGCCGCCTTGGCGGCCGACCGATTCGTTGACGAGTCCTGAGCCACGCTTCCATCCGCACTCGAGTGGGCCCGGTGGGCCCGGTGCA
>DASYUP010000547.1:0-4849 GCA_036001185.1 Thermoanaerobaculia bacterium | reverse complement strand
CCTCGGCCGCGCGCGCGAGGCGGCGCAGACCTACGAGACCCTGCTGCGCCTCGCGCCGGCCCGGGTCGACCTGTGGAAGACGCTCGGCGCCCTCTATCTCGAAGAGATCGGCGACCGCGCCGAGGCCGAGCGCTGCTTCCGCCGCGCCCTGCAACTGGAGACCGACCCGCAGGAGCGCGCGGAGCTCGAAGAGCTGCTGCGTGACCACTGAAGTCCGCCGCTAGCATGAGGAACGGCGTCCGCGAGGGGACATGACCGAATTGGCGTCCGCGCCAATTCGGATCGTGTCCCCTCCCCGGTGCCCTCCCCGGTGCGGGGCAACCTAGATCAGCGACCGCGACTGCCCGCCGTCGATGCTCCAGCAGGCGCCGGTGACCAGGCTGGCCCGCTCGGAGGCGAGGAAGGCGATGACGTCGGCCACCTCGCGCGGCGTGCCGAAGCGGCCGAGCGGGATGTTCTCCTGGACGAAGCGCGCCATCCCCTCGGGGTCCTCCTGCACCCGCTTGTCCCAGCTGCTGCCGGGGAAACGCAACGAGCCGGGGGCGACGCTGTTGACGCGCACGCCGTGGGCGGCGACCTCCAGCGAGAGGATCTTGGCGAGGCTGATCATCGCCGCCTTGGTGGTGTTGTAGAGCGACAGGCCGGCGCCTCCTGCTTCGCGGCCGAAGATCGACGAGACGAAGACGATCGAGCCGCCGCCCTGGGCGATCATCGTCGGCAGCAGGTGCCGCGTCAGTCGCGCGTGGCAGCGCAGGTTGAGCTCGAGCACCATCTCCCAGTCTTCGTCGCTGGTGTCGGCGAAGGACTTGCGACGATTGCCGCCGACGTTGTTGACCAGCACGTCGAGGCGGCCCCAGCGGTCGAGTGTCGCCCCGAGCAGCGCGGGAGGAGCGCCGGGGTCGGTGACGTCGGCGACTACCGGCAGCGCCTCGGCGCCGCGTCCGCTCACCGCCGCGGCGGCGGCCTCGAGCGGCTCGCGGTGGCGGCCGCAGAGCACCACGCGGCATCCTTCACCGGCTAGCGCGAGGGCCGTCTCCAGGCCGATCCCGCGGCCGCTGCCGGTGACCAGCGCCACCTTGCCGGCGAGGCCCAGATCCATCGCTAGATCGAGCTCTCTATCCGCATCACCACTCGCGAGGTTCTCCTCACGAGCTGACCGCCGCCGCCAGCCGGCCGGCGCCGATCTCGTGCCGGTACCACTCGACGGTACGGGCGAGCCCCTCTTCGAGCGTCACCGCCGGGCTCCAGCCAAGCAGCTCGGCGGTCTCCTCCACGCGCGCCACCCGCACCTGCTCCATCGCCCGATCGGGGACGCCGCCGAAGGGGGGCTGGCGGTCGGGGGCGAGCAGAGCGTAGAGCTGCTCGACGACGGCGCGCACCGGCACCAGCTTGCCGGAGCCGAGGTCGACCTGCAACCCTTCCACGCCATCGGCGCGGCCCAGCCGCAGCAGCCCCTCCACGACGTCGTCGACGTACACCCAATCGACCGGCCGCTTACCGGAGCCGAGCTGTGGCTCGCGCCCGAGCAGCAGCGACGTGATGACGTGCGGCACCGGCTTGCCGAGGTCGCGCTGCTCGGGGCCGTAGACCATGAACAGGCGCGCCAGCACGACCGGCGTGCCCCAGAGGTGATGAAACATGCGACCGTAAGCGCCGGCGCTCCACTTGGCAGCGGCGTAGGGAGAAGTGGGCGTCGACACCGGGTCGCCGGGGTCCGGTTCCTCGAGCGAGCCGGTCTGCACGATGCGCTTGCAGCCCTGCTCGGCGAGGGCGTCGAGCAGGTAGACGGTGCTCGCCAGGTTGGCGTGGAAGGTGGGCAGCACGGCGCTGCGCTCGCGCGACTCGGTGACCTGGCTCGCCAGGTGGAAGGCGGTGCCCGGCTGGGCGTCGGCGACCAGCACGCGGGCCGCCGCCGGGTCGGCGAGGTCGACCTGGTGCCAGCGGCTCCAGCCGGGTGGCCCCGCCTCCGGCTCGGTGGGGGGCGGCTTCCGCGAGGCGGCCTCAACCTCGGCGCCCAGCTCGCGCAGGCGGCGGCAGAGACGGCGGCCGATGAAGCCGCTGGCCCCGGTAACCAGCACCCTCCTGCCGTGGTAGTCGAGCGCGTCGGCCATGGTCCGCCCCGCTAGGGTCCGCCTGCGGAAGGGTCCCGCCTCGGAAGGGGGGCGAGTGTAACAGAGGCCCGCCCCTCGCCCGCCCCACCGCGCACGCGGGCGCGGCGGCCACCCCTTGCTAGAGTGCGATGCCGGCGACGACAGAACCACCCGGCAAGAAGAGCCCCGAGGAGAGCACACAGTGCGCGAGGACGTCCACGAGCTCGGCTACGACAAGGAAGAGGAATACTTCTACCGCAAGAACAAGGAGCTCCTCGAGCGCAAGCGCGGCGAGCTCGACGCGGCCCGCCGGCAGCAGGAAGCCCAGCAGCTCAAGGAGCTGCACTGGATGCGCTGCCCGAAGTGCGGCCAGCAGATGGGCGAGGAAGAGCGCTCGGGCATCAAGCTCGACCACTGCCCGGGCTGCGGCGGCGTCTTCTTCGACCGCGGCGAGCTCGAGCTGCTGCTGCAGGCGGAGGAGCCCTCGGGGTTCCTCGTCTCCTTGCGCCGCCGGTTGAAGAAGTAGGGCCGCCGCCCTCAGCCCGCCTCGACGGCGGGCTGCGGCACGCCGGCGGCGGCCAGCGCCTGCAGCGGCACCAGCGACAGATCGCCGCGGCGCAAGGCGGCGATCCCCTCGGCCGCAGCGAGGGCGCCCGAGAGGGTGGTGATGCAGGGCACCCGGTGGGCGAGCGCGGCGCGGCGGATCTCGGCGTCCTCGCGCAGCGCGTCGGGACCGAGCGGCGTGTTGACCACCAGGTCGATCTCGCCGTTGATGAGGTGGTCGACGACATGGGGCCGCCCCTGGTGCAGCTTCATCACCGTCTCCACCGGCACCCCCTGGCCGCGCAGGAACTCCGCGGTACCGTCGGTGGCGACCAGGCGGAAGCCGAGCTGTTTGAGCCGCAGGGCCACCGGCACCAGCGCCTTCTTGTCGCGGTCGTGGACGGTCAAGAAGGCCGTGCCCGCGAGCGGCAGTCGGTTGCCGGCGGCGATCCAGCCCTTGGCGAAGGCCTCGCCGAAGGTCTCGCCGATGCCCATCACCTCGCCGGTCGACTTCATCTCCGGCCCCAGCTGCGGGTCGACGCCGGGGAAGCGGTTGAAGGGGAAGACCGGCACCTTGACGAAGACGCGCGGCACCCGCGGTGACGCGGTGAGCCCCAGCTCGCGCAGGGTCTTGCCCGCCATCACCGCCGCCGCCATGCCGGCCAGCGGCAGCCCCACCGCCTTGGCGATGAACGGCACCGTGCGCGAGGCGCGCGGGTTGACCTCCAGCACGTGCACCTTGCCCTGGTAGACGGCGAACTGCACGTTCATCAGGCCGACGACGTCGAGCTTCGCCGCCAGGCGCAGGGCGATGCGTTCCATCTCGGCGAGGGTCGCGGCGTCGGCCTTCCAAGGCGGCAGCACCGCCGCCGAGTCGCCGGAGTGGATGCCCGCCTCCTCGATGTGCTGCAGGATGCCGCAGACGACGGCGTCTTTGCCGTCGGCGAGCAGATCGAGGTCGAGCTCGACGGCGTCCTCGAGGAAGCGGTCGAGCAGCACCGGGTGGTCGGGGGAGACCTCCGCCGCGTAGCGCATGTAGCGCTCGAGGTTCTTGTCGTCGTGGCAGACCACCATGGCGCGGCCGCCGAGCACGTAGGAGGGGCGCACCATCACCGGGAAGCCGATGCGGTGGGCGACGGCGAGCGCGTCCTCGAAAGTGCGGGCGTGGCCGTGCTCGGGGGCGAGGATGCCCTCCTCGGCGAGCAGGGCGCCGAAGCGCTCGCGGTCCTCGGCGAGATCGATGGCGTCGGGCGAGGTGCCCCACACCGGCGCCCCGGCGGCGGCGAGGCCGCGCGCCAGCTTGAGCGGCGTCTGGCCGCCGAGCTGCACGACGATGCCCACCGGCCGCTCGCGCTCGATCACCGACAGCACGTGCTCGAGCGTCAGCGGCTCGAAGTAGAGCCGGTCGGAAGTGTCGTAGTCGGTCGACACCGTCTCCGGGTTGCAGTTGATCATCACCGTCTCGAAGCCCAGCTCGCGCAGCTTGAAGGCGGCGTGCACGCAGCAGTAGTCGAACTCGATGCCCTGGCCGATGCGGTTGGGCCCCGACCCGAGGATCACCACCTTCGGCCGGTCGTCCGGGTCCACCTCGTCTTCGTCGCCGAAGGTCGAGTAGAGGTAGGGGGTGGTGGCCGGGAACTCGGCGGCGCAGGTGTCGACGCGCTTGTAGACGCGGCGCACGCCAGCTTCGATGCGGCGTGCCCGCAGCCGCGCTTCCTTGCCGGAGACCAGCTCGGCGATGCGAGCGTCGGAGAGCCCCGCCTGCTTGCCGCGCCGCAGCAGCTCGACGGGCAGCGAGGCTTCGTCCCAGCAGGCGAGCTCGGCCTCGAGCTCGACGAGCTCCTGGATCTCGCGCAGGAACCAGGGATCGATGTGGGTGACCTCGGCGACCTCGCCCACCGTCCAGCCCTGCCGCAGCGCCGCGAAGACGGCGAACAGGCGCTCCCAGTTGGGCACCGAGAGCCGCCGCCGCAGCCGCACCGGGTCCGACATGCGGCGCTCGCGCTCGGCGAGGCGGCCGTCGAGCTCGAGGGCGGCGAGCCCCTTCATCAGCGCCTCCTGAAACGTGCCGCCGAGCGCCATCACCTCACCCACCGACTTCATGGCGGTGCCGAGGGTGGTGGGAGTGTCGGGGAACTTCTCGAAGGCCCAGCGCGGGATCTTCACCACCGTGTAGTCGAGCGAGGGCTCGAACGCCGCCTGGGTCTTGCCGCCGG
>DASYUP010000546.1:0-2562 GCA_036001185.1 Thermoanaerobaculia bacterium | reverse complement strand
GCGGCGCGCCGCCACCAGGGTCCAGTAGCCACGCTCGACCGCCGCCACGGTGTCGGTGAGCTCGCGGCGCAGCTCGGCGGCGGCGCGGTCGCGGTCGGCGGCGGCGACGCGGATCCCCACTCGCGCGGCGTCGATGGCGCGATCGCGCAGCAGCGGCTGCCGCAGCTCGAAGCCCAGGCTCGTCGAGTAGGCCGGGGAGAGCAGGTCGAAGACGCCAGTGGTGGTGCCGCGCTGAGCGCTGCTGCGCAGTGACAGCGCGCCACCGGTAGGCAGGAGCTGCTGCAGGCCGGCGGTTGCCGCGCTCACCGTGCGGTTGGGCGCGAGCCGCCCGGCCGGGGCGCCGGAGAAGGCCGAGTTGACCGGCGGATCGCTGCGCTCCCAGCGACCGTCGACGGCGAGCAGCGGATCGTAGGCGCCGCGCGCGCCGCGGGTGGCCGCCTGCGCCGCCAGCAGCGACTCGCGCTCGATGCGGATCGCCTCGTCGTGCTCGAGCGCGAGGGTGATCGCCTCAGCGAGCGCCAGCGGCCGCTCGGTGGGCGCGGGCGGCTGCTGCGCGCGGGCGACGCCGGCGAGCGCCAGCACGACGGTGAGCAGCCTCAGCAGCACCGCCGTGTGCCAGGCGGTGGAGTGGCGAGCCAACGCGCGCTCGCGGGCGGCGCTCACCGCTCCACCGCGTGAAGGTCCGACTTCTGGATGCAGGGATGGAGCGTTCCAGCGAAACGCTCCATGGCCTGCGGATCGATCGAGGTCAACGCCCGCCTCTCGCATTCGTTCAGCTCCATGCCGCCGCTGGTCAGGGTCTCCACCGCCGAGACCGGATCGGCCGCGAACTGCCGGCGGAACGCCTCGTCGGTGACCAGTCGCCCGATCAACCGCTCGACGTTGCGCTGGCTCATGTCGTTCAGCTCCTCGCACCTTGTTGTCGAACCAGGGACCGTGTTTTCGACGTCGCCCCGGCTGCCATTCGGTGGCGTAGGCCCTTAGGTCAAGGGACGTGCCACCGGCGGTCGATGTGACGGCCAGCGCGCAACCTGCTGTCGTCACGGGAGTTCGTGCCCGCGCCAGGGCGTCACGACGGGCGCCGCGCGGTGGCGCGGTGTGTCGCCTTTCCCGCAACCTGTCGGTTTTCAGGCAGCGGCTGCCGCCGCCGCGGGAGCTACTTCGCGGGAAAACCCGTCATCGCGAGCGCAGCGAAGCGATCTCGACGTTCCGCCGTCGAGATTGCTTCGTCGCTGCGCTCCTCGCAATGACGGCGGGCTCGCGGCGGCGAGATTGCTTCGTCAGCGCTCCTCGCAATGACGGTGGGCGGCGTCGCGAGCGAACCTTCGTCGCTGTGTTCCTCCCAATGACGAGGACGATGCGCGTGGCATAATCGACGCTCCCGCGAAGGAGCTCGAGACGACGGTGCCCGCGGCGCCCTGGCGCCGGGCGTGAGGTGACATCGATGGCCCAGGCAGCCGGTGCCGCGCGCTGCGCCGCCCATCCGCAGACCCCGGCACGCTTCCAGTGCGATGGCTGCGGCAAGTACCTCTGCGATGCCTGCATCGAGGAGAGCCACCGCCTTCTCCTCTGCAAGCTGTGCGGCGAGCGCGCCCTGCCGCTCGCCGCCGACGCGCCTGCAACCACCACCGAGCGGCGACAGCCCGCGCGCCAGGCGACCGCGCGTGGACCTTACGGCATCGGTCAGGCGCTGCTCTATCCGTTCCGCGGCTCGGGACCGTTCCTCTTCTTCGCCGCGCTGGTGACCGCGGGCGTAATGACCTTCATCGCGCGCTTCAGCTTCGGCTGCCTCGGCATCGTGCTCTGGCTCGGCTGGCTGTCGCTGCTCATCGGCATTCAGTTCAAGATCGTCGCCAGCACCGCGAAGTGGGAGAACGAGCTCCCCGACTGGCCCGAGTACTTCAGCCTCGGCGAGCGTCTCGTGGAGATCCTCACCTTCATCGTCATCGCGCTGCTCAACTACGGGCCGCTCGCCGCCTACCTGTTCGCCTTCGGCGCCAAGGGCCTGCTCACGGCGACGCCGAGCCTCGGCTTCTGGCTCGGCGCCGCGGCGGCGCTCTGGCTGGGCACAGCACTCTCGGTCATGGCCTGGGGGGGCGCCGCCGTCCACTGGCGGCGCTCGGCGCTGCGCGTCGACCAGCACGTGAAGGCCCTCTTCGCGACCGGCGGCGACGGCCTCAAGACCGTGAACCTCACCTTCTTGCTCTTGGGCCTGGTGGTGCTCGCGAAGGCGCTGCTCGGCGCCCAGCTCCCGCTGCTCGGGGCGCTCCTCGGGGGTGTGGTGGGGATCTACGGGACGTTCGTGGCGCCCCACCTCGTGGGGCTGCTCTTCCGCCGGCACGCGACGGCGCTCGACGCCATCTACGAGTCGTAGCGCTACTGGGGAGACCGCTCGCCCGTCTGTTGCTGCTGCTGGAGCTGCTGCCGCTCGCGCTGCTGCTCTTGCTGCATCTGGCGCATGAGCTCCTGCAGCTGGCGCTGCTCCTCGGCGGGTCCCACGGTGACGCCGTCGGGCGGCGGCGAGGGCTCGCTGCCGAGGCCCGGCCAGGTCGGCTGCGGCGA
>DASYUP010000545.1:0-2072 GCA_036001185.1 Thermoanaerobaculia bacterium | reverse complement strand
GGGGAGCTGGCGCCCACCTGCACCGCCAAGGACGTCATGCTCTACATCCTGCTGCGCTATGCCAAGGACGAACGCACGCTCAACCGGGTGATGGAGTTCACCGGCCCCGGCCTCGCCTCGCTCTCTCCCGACGAACGAGCGACGCTCACCAACATGGCCACCGAGTGCTCCGCCCGCACCGGCATCTGCGCCGCCGACGAGAAGACGCTGCTGTGGATCGCGGCGCGGCGCCCGGGCACCGACCCGGAACGGCTACGGGCGCAGGTGGTGGAGCCCGACCCGGACGCCGAATATGCCGGCGGCATCCACGTCATCGACCTGGCGGCCATGCGGCCGATGGTGGCCCACCCCGGCGACCCCGACCATGGCGTGCCGTCGGACCCCACCAACGGCGAGTTCGTCGATCAGCTCGGCGAGGTGAAGATCGACATCGCCTACGCCGGCAGCTGCACCGCCGGCAAGATCGATGACTTCATCTTCTACCACCAGGTGTGCAAGGACGCCGTCGACCATGGCTGGCGGGTGGCGCCGGGGGTGGAGTTCATCATCCAGTTCAGCTCGCGCGAGGTGGAGGAGTACGCCCGCCAGGCCGGCTTCCTGACCACCTTCGAGCAAGCCGGGGTGCGGCTCATCCACCCCGGCTGCGGCGCCTGTATCGGCTGCGGCCCCGGCGTCTCCGAGACCTCGGAGCAGGTGACGGTGTCGGCGATCAACCGCAACTACAAGGGGCGCTCGGGGCCGGGGATGCTCTACCTCGCCTCGCCGCTCACCGTCGCCGCATCGGCCTTCACCGGAGTCATCAGCGAGTACCGGCCGGGGATGTTCGAGCGCAAGCTGGTCACCGCCTGACCATGCTCTCGCTCTCGGTCGTCGTTCCGGTCTACAACGAGCGCTACCTCGTCGCCGAGTCGCTGGGGCGCGTCCTGGCGGCGGCGGCGGGCTGGCAAGGGGTATCGGCGGTCGAGGTGCTGGTGGTCGAGGACGGCTCGACCGACGGCACCCGCGAGCTGCTGCGCGAATACGCCGCCGCCGAGCCCCGCATCACCCTCATCGAGCACCAGCGCAACCAGGGCAAGGGAGCGGCGGTGCGCACCGGCATCGCCGCCGCCACCGGCGATCTCGTCGTCTTTCACGACGCCGACCTCGAATACGACCCGCGCGACATCGGCCGCCTGGTGCGGCCCTTCCTCGAGGACGGCGCCGACGTCGTCTACGGCTCGCGCTTCGCCGCCGCCGAACGGCGGCGAGTGCTGTACTACCGTCACACGCTGGGCAACAAGCTGATCACCTTCCTCTCCGACCTCGCCACCGACCTGAACCTCACCGACGTCGAGACCTGCTACAAGATGTTCCGCGCCTCGCTGCTGAAGTCGCTGCCCATCCGCTCCAACGACTTTCGCCTGGAGATCGAGGTCACCGCCAAGATCGCCAAGCGGCAGTGCCGCGTCTTCGAGGTGCCGATCTCCTACGTCGGCCGTACCTATCGCGAGGGCAAGAAGATTGGCTGGCGCGACGGCTTCCGCGCCCTCGGCGCCATCGCCAGGTACTGGGTGGTGGACGACCTCTACCTCGAGGACGCCTGGGGCGGGGCGATCCTGCACAACCTCGAGCGGGCGCGGCGGTTCAACCGCTGGATGGCGGAGGCGGTCCGCCCCCACGTGGGCGCGCGGGTGCTGGAGATCGGCGCCGGCATCGGCAACCTCACCCACTGGCTGTTGCCGCGCGAGCGCTACGTGGCGAGCGACGTCAACCCGCAGTACCTGCACTACCTGCGCAACAGCGCCGCCGGCAAGCCCTACCTGGAGGTGGCGCGAGTCGACCTCGAGGACCCCGCCTGTTTCACTCCCTTCCCCGGGCAGTTCGACACCGTCGTCTGCCTCAACGTTCTCGAGCACGTGCACGATCCCCTGCAGGCGCTGCGCAACATTCACGGGGCCCTGGCGCCGGGAGGCCGGCTGGTGCTCTACGTGCCGCAGGGGCAGGGGCTCTACTCGTCGCTCGACGAGGCGCTGCAGCATCGCGTGCGTTACGACCGGGCGATGCTGCTCGACGAGCTGGCGAGAACCGGCTTC